>JAYENE010000529.1:0-1708 GCA_034721935.1 Thermodesulfobacteriota bacterium | reverse complement strand
GACTTTTCATAAAATACGAAATCGCTTGGCAGTTTTAATTTGAATGTATCTGTTCCCTCGGTCCATTGTGCATCTGCAACGATCATCATTTTATCCGCATTTGCATACCTGAAGTCGTAGTATTTTAGATCTCTTATCGGAACACCAGCGGCATTGCAAACTACACCTACACCGTCTTCAAGTTTTGTGCCGGTTATTCTTTCATCTGTGCTGTAATCCTCCCAATCTACTATCTTTGCTACTGGCTCTCCCTTTAGATAGTAGGTTACAACCCATCCGTCTTTATGGACGTATGCGTGAACATCTTCAGTCTCTGCATAGTCCGGAAGTGGAACAGACCCAATGATGTATTCGTCTGTTTCATATTCTATCGTTCTGTACGCACTCTTTGCCCTTTCCAAATTTATTTCCTCCCCAACATTTGTGTATGCGGATATTCCTGCCTCTTCTTCGAGGAACGATGTTCCTGCTCGGGAGGTAGCACTTACACCGTTACCCATAGCTTCGGTTGCGCTTGCAAGTCCGATGAAAGATGGCGGCACGAGTGAGATACTACTTCTTTCACTGCATTGGGATATTCCGTTCTTTATGTCCGTTGGTGCCGAACTGCACATCGCTACACCGCTCGCGACCATTGCTATGGCAAAGAGAATTGCCAACGTTCTCAATATAGATTTATTTTCCATTTTTACCATCTCCTTTTATTTTTATCTTGGTATATTTAATATATGTCTTAGCTATAACCTTCTTCCCAGTCTTCGATGCCCATCCTTGCCGAAAACTCGAGTAACTCCTCCTTTTGCTTCACATCAACGTCAAACAACACGCCAGCCTCATTTATATTGCGCTTGAAATCAGCCCTGGCATCTATTGCATCATCTTCATCATCAAATTTTACTACACCTTCCATCTTCAATATGTCTTCATCTTCTTTCATCAAAACACTGCCCATTGCAAGTAAAATACCATCTCTGTGGCTATCTCCTGATGTCACCAGTGTCGTCTCTATTCCATCTGGTAGTTTATTTAGTACATCTCTTACACTCTCGTTATCGTATATTGATGTTCTATCCCCTTTCGTGACTTTAATGCAGTTTTTTACCTGCTTCTCATCTCCTATTATCAACTTATCCTTACCAATTGCTACCGCTGCTGCCGCTTTGTCATATTCTCCAAGCCACAACTCTACGCCTTTGTATTCATCTTTATCGAAATCCAGATCATATTCCAACTTGCCCCTAACATCTTTTAGATCGAATCTGCCCACGAATATTGATAAATTCGACTCTTCTTCACCTAATTTTCCTGCTGCTGCTACGTAATTTACATCATCGATATCCACCAATTCCTCCTCTAGTCCGCTCGGGATTTTCTCGAACTCTTTATAGATATCGTGCAGGTCTTTATCATCTCGTATTGTTTGAACGTCGGCGTAAAAGAAATAAATTGCCCCGTCCCCTTCCGGTACCATCTTTATCATATCCGTTGCAGTACTGCCACCGCCAACACACCCCGAACCAGCAACAACCACAACAAAGACCAACGCCCCTACAATTGCTACAATTTTGTTATTCATTTTCTTGACCCGCTTTTCTTTTTATCTACTCCGCCCCTCTCCTGCTATGATCCGCGCCATGCTCAAAGAGGCAAATTCCAACGCGCCCCCCCCCCCCCACATAAGCATTTCGGTCGAATCCGCGCATCGTAC
>JAYENE010000528.1:0-7754 GCA_034721935.1 Thermodesulfobacteriota bacterium | reverse complement strand
GCTCCAGCGTGGGAACCCATATGGTATGCGTTCCCACGCTGGAGCATGGGAACGAGAAAAAAGATTTCTCCCTATGGTCGAAATGACAAAAAGAGGGGGTTTTCGTTCAGGCACTAATTAGAAGTTGTAATCATTCAAGGAAGACAAACAAATAATTCAACAATTATTAATTCGAGGATGAAAAAATGTATTTAAAAACTTCATGTATACCGCGAGAAACCGTTTTCAATCGAGATAGACGTGATATTGTGCTGAATCTTTCAGATCTTATAGAGTCTAAAATCGATGCCGAAGATTTTTTTGAGGAAAATTTTATAACCTCAGGCATGAAGACCCTTTTGAAAAAAACATTTAGCAGGTTGGAAGGATCAAGAGATCAAGCATCTACATTTTTGCTTACCCAGGCAATGGGCGGAGGCAAGACTCACAACATGATAGCCCTTGGTTTGCTTGCACGAAACCCGGAACTTCGTTTGAAAATACTCGGTACAAAAAGTCCTGGAGCAAAACTTGGCAACGTGAGAGTGCTTGGATTTACAGGGAGAGAGTCGGATGCACCCCTCGGGATATGGGGATCTATTGCAGAGCAGTTGGGTAAAAAAGAGCTGCTCAACAATTATTATGCACCATTACAGTCTCCGGGTGTAACCGCATGGATTAACCTGTTAAAAGATGAACCCACGGTAATCATGCTGGATGAACTGCCTCCTTATATGGAGTATGCCAAATCCAGAGAGATTGGAAACAGCGATCTTGCTGTTGTAACGACAACCGCTCTTTCAAATCTTCTTGTTGCGGTTAACAAGCCGGAACTTTCCAATGTATGTGTCATTATATCCGATCTCACAGCTACATATGAGGGAGGAAGCGCGCAGATAAACAAAGCCCTTGAAAATCTCCAGAAAGAGACAAATCGTTCGGCCCTCAGAATAGAGCCTGTTAATACTCACGGCGATGAACTCTACCATATTTTGAGAACCAGATTGTTCGAGGCGCTGCCGGATGAAGTTACAATAAAAAAGATTGCCAATAAATATGCCGCGGCTGTTAAAAATGCAAAAGAGATGGATGTAACAAACGCGTCTCCGGATTCTTATGCGGCGCAGATTATTGAGTCCTATCCTTTTCATTTTGTAATCCGCGACCTTTATGCAAGATTCAAAGAAAACCCCGGGTTTCAGCAGACAAGAGGGCTGATTCGGCTGATGCGCGTTATTGTATCCAGCCTGTATGAAACCGGTCGAGCGGATGAAACCATGCTTGTTCATCCGTATGATCTGGATTTAAACAATGAAGAGGTCTTTTCGGAAATAAAAACAATTAACCCGACTTTAAGCGAGGCAATAACTCATGATATTGCCAAAGAGAGTCATTCGGTTGCAGAGGAACTTGATCAGCGACTTGGCTCTGATACAGACGCCCAGGATGTATCAAAACTTATTCTTGTGGCATCCCTTGCCAATATTCCCGGAGCCACCCATGGCCTTCGTGAAAGTGATATTATGGGATATCTCTGTGCGCCGGGCCGTGACATCTCTAAAGTAAAAAAGGATATTGTTGATTATCTCCCCACACAGGCATGGTATCTGCATACCAGCGCAGATGGAAGGCTCTTTTATAAAAACACCCAGAACCTGGCAGCCAAACTGCACTCAATTGCTACTGGCTACAACCGGCAATCCTGTCTAAAAGAGCTGAGGGAATATCTAAGGTCTTTGTTTTCACCTGAACAAAAAGACTGTTACCAGAAGATTGAAATTATTCCTGCTATTGATGAGGTTGATATTGATGCGAATAGAGTCAGCCTCATTATAACAGAACCAACCGGCAACATAGCAGGCGCAACAAAATTGAGTAAAGACTGGGATAAATTTGCAAACGATATTGAATACAAAAACAGAATTGTTTTTTTAACCGGAAATCATGAAAATATCCTTGACCGTGTTGTGGACCAGGCCGCTCAATATCGGGCAATACAGTCCATTATTGACGAATTTGACTCTGAGAGGCTTTCTGATAAAGACCCGCAACGCATCCAGGCTCAAACAAGCCGTGATAAAATCATTCTTAGTTTGCGAAGCGCTATCCAGGAGGCTTTTACAACACTGATATATCCGTCAAAAAATGGATTTCGCACAACTGACTGTAGAATTCAGTTCAGTGATAATCAGTTTGATGGCGAAAAACTCATTCGTCACACACTTGAAAAGGTTCAGAAATTCACAGGTGAGATCACTGGAGACACGTTCAGAAAAAAGTGCGAGGCGCGTCTTTTTGGCGGACAGCAAAGATCTCAGTGGTCGGAGATAAAACGGCGGGCAGCTACCCTTACAACCTGGCAGTTCCATCGACAGGACGCTTTGGATAAACTAAAAGAGACATCTATAAGCCAGGATATATGGAGGGATGAAGGGGGCATTATTAACAAAGGTCCATTCCCTCCGCCAAAAACCGAGGTAAGATTTCAGAAGATATCAAGAAATGATGACACAGGCGAAGCTACACTTAAAATCACTCCTGTGCATGGAGATATTGTATATTACGAGACCGGCGGAGCAGAGCCCACAACATCGTCAATGAAGCTTGATTCATTCAATAATTTTAAAATCAGTGAACTCAAATGCAAATTCTTATGTATTGATTCAACCAGCAAACATGATAAAGGCAGCTCAGTATTGTGGACAAACACAATCACCCTCAAGCATCGGGTATTCCAGCAGGGCGACAACTGGATGGTTGAACTTAAAGCCAATCCCAATGCAGATATCCGATATACAACAGACGGGTCCGACCCCAAGACAATGGGAGGTTCATATAGCGCGCCCTTTCCGGCGACTGAATCAAGTCCCTTTATATTAGCGATTGCAAGGCGAGATGGAGTATCTTCTTTACAGGAAAAGATCAATGTTAATGATTACAGAAAAAAGACTGTTAAGCTGGATCCATCAAAAAAGGCGGCCTGGAAGCGAAGGCATGCCAATCTTACAACAAGAGATGCTCATGCATTTATGGAAAGACTTAAAAAATTTAAAGGTAAAGCATATGGCGTTACAATAGATATCCAATCTAACAATAAAGATCAGGATATCAGTTATACAGCCGCAGGCAGTTTAGCGCTTTCCGGAGAACAATTTGAAAATATTGTTAAACAGCTCCAGTCAGTTATGTCCGGCAGCCAGATTTTTTTAAACATCGAATGGATAGAGTTTGAGAGAGCTCAACACCTGCTTGACTGGATTGCCGATGAAAGAAGCAGTCTGTCTCCCGGGGAAGTCAGCCAATAAGTAATTAAATAGTATAGTAATTTCCATTTTATGATCAATTTTATCAATGGGCTGGAGGCTATCAGCGCAATGTAGGGGCGAATCTTGTATTCGCCCTGATTAGGGCGATTACAAGGATCGCCCCTACTGATTGGGACGATCACAAGGATCGCCCCTACGAAACAACAATACAATTACAGCCTAAAAGCTCGCCCGATAGGGCGTTAATTTAATAGTATAGGAATTTCCATTTTATGCCTAATGAATTCGGTACCATAGGATATAGCTGAATTTTTTTGAACATCGAACATCGAACATCCAACGTTGAACATCGAATAATGAAATCGCTTCGCTCTGTCAGTTTATAAATTGGCAGAATACCTTATTCAAAATTCGATGTTGGACGTTCGATGTTGGACGTTCATCTTTTAAGCCCGCCCGATAGGGCGTTAATTTAAGTAATTATGACGAAAAAAAAACAGAACATACTAGGTTTTGGTTATAATCCTGATCTTACTGACCATTATTTTCTGGTTACAATTCCAGCCTCACGGGCAAAAAGCGCTGGGGTTATGATTTCCGAGCATTTTGAGTGGCAAAAACCCGAAAAAGGCAAAGAAATCTATGCATCGTTAAATAATGAAAATGCCCATATTAAAGTGATCCTGAAACGGTTCATGTGGGACGATATTGCCGAAGAAACAAAGGCGGAATTCAACCGCCGCCTTCGGACTTACGGCATTGAACCCGGCAAATGGAAAAAAAAAGGTCAGATCCACCTGGAACGAACTCTTGGCAAAGAACTTGTACTACTTGCCTGGGCTATTGAAGAATGCGACCCTGTGCTGATCAGCACGGCTGTCCGCAACTGGCTTGGACTTGCCCCTGAAGAACGGTGGTGGCTTTATACCATGACCAATGCCTCCACAGGTCATGCGCTTAATGATCGCAACAAAGGGTGGAGAAAGGCGATTCGATTTGCATTAACGGAAAATCCAGTTTCCGACCAGGCCCTGCTGAAACGCAGAGAAGAATTTCAGCAGTCACTTTTCAGCGGAATATTCAGATAAGGAATATCTATGAACGATAGGGTTTTTATTGAAGATCAGTTTCCGGTGTCAAGAATTTCAAAGGAGAGTTATAAGGAAAGAAAGGCCGGTTCAAGCCAGACGTTGACAGGTCTTGGCAAGTGGTGGGGACGAAAACCGCTGATTCTGATCAGAGCGTCTATAATCGGAATGCTCATGCCTGTGTCTGATGATCCCAAAAAAGATCGGGATATTTTTTTAAAGATTCTAACCATGGATAATGACGGACTTTGGCTGCGCCGGTCAAAATCCATTCCCGCCAAAGTTATTCAGGCAAACCTTTCAGAAGAAGAATGGAATGAACTCATAACTGATGAACAAGGCAATTTAAAACGTTCATGGTCAACAGGTCTTGGTTCGGAAGAAAAAGAAAAAGTTCTTCGCAAGGTGTTTGATCAGCTTTCATATGATGAAAAGCTTACATACTGCGACCGGCCGGAACAGATAGAAGGACCAGATGAAGAGGCATGGAAAGAGATAAACGCACATCTTGGTACAGATGCAAGAAATCTTCAGGGAATGGTAACAGAGCTTGGGAAAAGAAGATTCGGCCATACACCAAAAGTCGGTGACTGTTTTTGCGGGGGAGGTTCCATTCCCTTTGAGGCAGCGAGGCTTGGATGTAAGGCGTTCGGCTCTGATCTTAATCCGGTTGCAGCCATGCTTACATGGGCTTCAATCCATCTAATCGGAGGGGGAGAAAAAGTACAAAAAGAGGTTCAGGCGGCTCAAAAAAAAGCATACGAGGCTGCAGACAAACAGATCACAAAGTGGGAAATTGAACACAATGACAAGGGCTGGCGCGCGGATGCGTATCTTTACTGTGTTGAAGCCGGATGTCCGGCAACAGGTCTGATGCTGCCACTTGCTCCCTCATGGGTTATCAGCGAAAAATACAATGTATGCGCTGTGCTGAAAAGAAATAATGCCGAAAATAAATATGACATAGAAATAGTAACGGGCGCAGATAAAGAGACCATGGCCAAGGCAAAACAAGGGACTGTTCGCAACAGCAGAATGGTCTGCCCTGAGACAGATGAGGAGTTTTCTATCTCTGGGATTCGTGGAGACCGGAATATAGACGGCAAAACCATATATGGCCTGAGACTCTGGGAAAATGACGATCTTGTGCCCAGGCCGGATGATGTGTTTCAGGAGCGGCTTTACTGTGTAAGATGGGTGGAGACGTATTTTGAGAAAAACAGGCAGGGAAATCTTGTTGAAAAGGCAAGAAGGCATTACTGCTCTGTAACAGAAGATGATATAAAACGTGAGAAGCGGGTGCTGAAACTGTTGCGAGAGCGGTTTGGTAAGTGGCAGGAGAAGGGGTATATACCATGTTGGAATATTGCGCCTGGAGTTGAGACAGCCCGACTTCAAAGAGAACGCGGATGGACTCACTGGCATCATCTGTTTAATCCGAGGCAGTTGCTGGTGCATGGTGAGTTGTTTTCATTTTTAGATGCCAATGTTATAGATTTAATTAGAATTGGCAATTTAAGCGATTTTAATAGTAAATTAACAAGATATCCTTCAACCAGAGAAACGATTAATAATACTTTTTCTAATCAAGCATTAAATACAGTTTATAATTATCCTGTAAGAGCATTATCTCAGTGTAAAAATGTATTTATTTATCCATATAATGAAATATCTAATAGTAATGTTGTAAACAAATCCTATATTATTCACCTTGATGCTCGAACAGTTACAAATTCAAACGACCTATGGATAACAGACCCCCCATACGCAGACGCAATTAATTATCACGAGTTAACCGACTTTTTTCTCGCCTGGTATGAAAAACATCTCCCAAAGGCATTTCCTGACTGGTACACGGACACCAGAAAAGCTTTGGCTGTCCAGGGCTCCGGTGAAGATTTCAAGCGTGCTATGGTGGAAATTTATAAAAACATTACAAACCATATGCCGGACAATGGTATTCAGATGGTGCAGTTTACCCATCAGGACTCATCAGTCTGGGCAGACCTTGCCATGATTTTATGGGCAGCAGGCCTTAAAGTTACCGCAGCATGGACAATTGCCACAGAAACATCATCCGGGCTTAAAAAAGGCAACTATGTTCAGGGAACAGTCCTTCTTATCCTTCGCAAACGCCTTTCCAACAAAATGGCCTTTCTCGATGAAATCTATCCTGAGATAGAAGACGAGGTTCGACGACAGCTTGATTACATGACAGAGCTGGATGACAAGGATGAGCCAAATTTTGCAGATACCGATTACCAGCTTGCAGCTTACGCGGCTGCCTTAAGGGTATTGACGCAGTATGGTGATATTGAAGGCAAGAATATTCGGCATGAGCTTTTCAGGGAGCGAGCGTCCGGCGAAAAAACAGCGTTTGAAAAGGTCATTGACCGGGCTGTTGAAATTGCATCAGATCATCTTGTTCCCGCGGGAATCGACCGCCAGTTCTGGAAAAACATTTCAGCGCCGGAAAGGCTCTATTTGAAAGGGCTGGAGCTGGAAAAACATATGGAGGCAAGATCAGGGGCATATCAGGAACTGGCCAGGGGTTTTGGCGTCCGTGATTACACGTTTCTCTATGCAGGCACAAAGGCCAATGCAGTCAGATTTAAAACCGGAACAGAGTTTAAAAAAGCAGGTTTAGGCGGAACCGGTTTTCCCGGATCACTTATCAGAAATATACTTTTCGCCATGCACGAAACCGTTCGCACGGGAGATGCCCGCGAAGGGTTGAACTGGCTGCATACCGAAGTCAGCGACTACTGGAACCAGCGCAAATCGATTATCGCAATACTGAAATATTTATCGAAATTGAATCACATTCCCCATATGACCCATTGGGAAAAAGACGCAGACGCGGCCCAGCGTCTTGCCGGAGCAGTAGAAAACGACCATGGGGGTAGACTGTAAACATGAATATACAATACCTTAGAAGTCTTGTTCGTGAATTTATCGCCATCCCACACGAAACGGAATGGCTTGAATTTAAATGTAATTTTGCAGATCCTCAATCTATTGGCGAATACTTATCTGTACGGGTGCAATACAAAAAAGTGATAAGACGTTAAATTGGGTAATTTTTCTTTGAATGTCGAACAGGGAATGTCGAATAATGAAGGAAGGAAAATCTATTCAAATTCCACTTGTGGGCATTATTTGCTCCAAAACAATCTAATAGAAACATCCGCACTTCGACATTCATAATTCCCTGTTCGACATTCGACATTAAATCAGTACGTTCAATGGCTAAACTGTATTCTCTTCATGGTATCACTTTTTTGTATTGCACCCTCTTGCATGCTATTGCACTTTACGTGTAATAGTGCAAGAAAGATCCGAACAAAATCATGAAAAGTCCTGAGGGTTATGTTGTAATGCCTGGCAATGTATTCCATGTTATGACCCTGGGAGAGCAAAG
>JAYENE010000527.1:0-7763 GCA_034721935.1 Thermodesulfobacteriota bacterium | reverse complement strand
GAATTTTTGTGAATATGCAGCAAGGCTGCAGAGTTCATATAAGCCAGCTTTGGCAGAGTCGCGCTCCCAGGATTTAAAAAAAGCGCCTCAGGTTTATCAATGTCTCCTGCATGAATAATCAGGTCAGTATTTGCAAAGAGTTTGATCGCCGATGGTTGCAGGGAACCGTGTGTGTCGGAGATAACACCGATAAGATGGTTGTTTTTGTTTTGCAGTTTAATTGACATGATAGTTATTTTATGAGCGGTTACAGGTTCAAAAGTTCACCGTTCAGGGTTATAAGAAACGTAACCGTTCACGGAATGTTGAAAATAGAAATTGGAAATTTGGCCTTCATGCTTTCACGCGGCGCGCCTGCTGCGACCTGCCGCGACACGCGCAAGCATGGCGGGCGTGTCGCTATCACGGCGAGAGTACCTGCGCTGCGCGTGTACTGTTGATGAACGCATTCGACTTTGAAACCAGTATGTAGGGTGCATTTTATGCACAGTGATGGTGCATAAAATGCATCCTCTATCCTCTATCCTCTATCCTCTATCATGATAATAATCGATATCTCAAATATGTAAATCTTTTTTGGGTTTTGTCGTTAGTTACCCCGATAGCCAGAGCTTTACCTGTGCCAACCATTACAACCAGATTTATACCACGGGTTACTGCCGTATAAATGAGATTGCGCTGCAAGAGGATATAATGCTGTGTCAGGATCGGAATTACTACAGCCGGATATTCGGAGCCCTGTGACTTATGAACCGAAATAGCATAAGCTAAAATAATTTCATCAAGATCTGCAAAGCTGTATGTCACCCTGCGGCCGTCAAAGGATATAATTACTTCTCTGTCTATAGTGGAGATGCTGATTACTCTGCCGATATCACCGTTAAAAACATCCTTTTCATAGTTATTTTTAATCTGCATTACCTTGTCGTTAACTTTAAAGCTCCTGTTGCCGCATATCACAGTATCTTTGCCCGGATTGAGAGCTGTTTGCAATTTTGCGTTGAGATTTTCGGCTCCTATAACGCCTTTATGCATAGGTGTTAAAATCTGAATATCTTCAATTGGATTAAAGCCGAACCTGCGGGGGATACGTTCTTTGACAAGCTCGATAATAATCTTAAGGACATTTTCAGGGTCTTCCTGGTGGATGAAATAAAAATCATTCCTTGAGCCGGATGAATCTTGCGCCCTGATATCTGGAATAATTCCTCTGTTGATTTTGTGAGCATTAATGATAATCCGGCTTTTCTTAGCCTGGCGAAAAATTTCGTTAAGCTCTATCACCGGTATTGTTTTGGATTTAATAATATCGCCTAAAACATTTCCTGGTCCTACAGAAGGAAGCTGGTGAATATCGCCGACAAGGACAAAGATGGCGCCGGCAGGAATGGCCTTTAAAAGATGGTGCATTAGAATTGTGTCTATCATCGAGGCTTCATCAACAATCAGCAGGTCGCAATTTAAGGGATTCTTTTCGTTTTTCTGAAACCCTCCTTTCTGAATGCTGAACTTAAGCAGCCTATGAATAGTAGAGGCGCTGTGACCCGTAGTTTCGCTCATCCGTTTTGCCGCCCTGCCCGTAGGAGCGGCTAACATTATTTTTGTTTTAAGCCCGGAAAAGATCTTTATTATGGCGTTGATAATTGTTGTTTTGCCTGTGCCGGGTCCGCCTGTAATAACAATTACCTTGTTTTCAAGAGAGGATATTATTGCCGCTGCCTGATTTTTTGCCAGGGTTACATTGATTTGCCCTTGCACCCATTCCAGGGCTTTATCTGTCTTAACATTGCGGATTGATTTAGGCGAATATACAAGCTTCTTCAGCAAAAAAGCGATCCTGGTTTCGCAAAAGTGAAATTTAGCCAGGTAAACAGCTTTATTGTATGTTTTGAATTCGTCAGCAGTGTCGTTAATTTCCTCAATAATTATTTTTCCTTCAAATGCCGCGGCGTCGATGGCCCTTGCAACGATTTCCCTGTTGACCTGAAGTATTTTGATACACTCAATTATAAGCGGTTCATAAGGATAAAAGACATGCCCTTTGTCTGCAAGATGGTTTAACACATAGAGAACGCCAGCTTTAATCCGTAATTCAGAATCTTTGGGAAATCCAAGTTTTCCTGCGATGCTGTCGGCAGTAGCAAAACCGATGCCTGAAATATCGGTTGCAAGGCAATATGGGTTTCCTTGCACAACCTCTATTGATCTGTTTCCGTATTGTTTGAAAATTTTTACGCTGTAGCCTGTGCTAACTTCGTAAGTCTTCAGAAAAAGCATTACATCCCGGATATCTTTATGCTCATCCCAGGCTGTTTTGATCATAGCAATACGTTTTTTTCCGATACCATCTATATCGGCCAGTTTTTCAATTTTATTTTCAATAATATCCAGAGTTTTTATGCCGAACTTTTTTACGATGCGGCCGGCCATGACCGGCCCGAGACCTTTAATGAGGCCTGAGCCGAGATAGTTTTTAATCCCATAAACGGTTGCAGGAACAGCCGTCTTATAATCAATTACCTTAAACTGTTTTCCGTATTTGGGATGATTTGCCCATTCCCCTTTCATCTTGAGGATTACACCCGGGACAGGAGACATCAGGTTCCCGACCACTGTCACCTGTTCCCGCTGTCCGTCCACCTTTACCTTTGCAATGGTGAAACCGCTTTCCTCATCCAAATATGTAATTTTTTCAATCTGGCCCTGAAGATCCATAAGCATCAGCATTTATTTTTTCATTTTACCAAGTTTAATTGCACAAAACTCGCCGCACATCGTACAACCCTCTTGGCTGGCGCTTTCACTTTTTTCTAAAAAAGCCTCGGTTTTTTCAGGATCAATGGATATCTCTATCTGTCCTGTCCAGTTAAATTCATCTCTATACTGTGCCATCAGCAAATCTTTTTCAAGCGCTCCGTGAACCCCCTTGGCTATATCAGCGATATGAGCCGCAATCCTGGATGCTGCGATCCCCTCCTTTACATCATCTAAATTCGGGAGTCTCAGGTGCTCCGCGGGAGTGACATAGCAAAGGAAGTCTGCGCCGGCTGATCCGGCTATAGCTCCTCCGACAGCCGCAGTTATATGATCATAACCAGGGGCTATATCTGTCGGAAGCGGGCCAAGCACATAGAATGGCGCTCCATGGCAAAGACTTTTTTCCAGCTCAACATTTGCCTGAATCTCTTTGATGGGAACATGGCCGGGTCCTTCTATCATTACCTGAACACCATAGTCCCTTGCCCTTTTTGTGAGTTCGCCAAGAATTATAAGCTCCTGCACCTGCCCACTGTCTGTTGCATCGACAATACAGCCTGGTCTCAATCCGTCGCCAAGGCTGAGAACCATATCATAAGCTTTGGCTATTTCAAGCAATCTATTGTATTGTTCATACAGAGGGTTTTCCTTTCCATTATATTCCATCCATTTTGATAAAAAAGTCCCTCCCCTGCTAACAATGCCCAGACGACGGCCTTCGTCTTTTATGCAGCCGACGCTTCTTTTTGTCACCCCGCAATGCACGGTAATAAAATCTACGCCATCTTCCCCGTGTTCTTCTATAACGTCAAACATATCATCTGCGCTCATCTCTACAATAGCTCTTTTGGAATTGAGCGTACGAGCAGCAGCCTGGTAGATCGGAACAGTTCCGATTATCAGTGATGACTGGCTGATAACCGCTTTTCTTATTGCTCTGATATCGCCGCCGGTAGAAAGATCCATGATTGTATCTGCTTTGGCGGCAACACATACTTTTACTTTCTTGAGCTCTACATCAAGATCGCTCCGATCCTTTGACGTCCCGATATTGGCATTAACCTTTGTTTTCAGGCCTCTGCCAATAGCGAGAGGCAAAATAGATGTATGTTTGCTGTTTCTTACCACCACAATATTGCCGTCCTCAACACCCTTGCGGATAAATTCCGGGTCCACCCCTTCCTGGCCGGCGCATATCTCCATTCCCTCTGATATTTTATTTTCACGCGCTATTTCTAATTGAGTCATATTTTAAACCTCTTAAGTAAGTGCTTAGGTTATTAGCCTGAAGGCTGTAGGCTGAAGGATACTGATCAATCCCTCCAACGGCAAAAGCTTTTTCCCTAAAAGCCTTCAGCCTTCAGCCTATCCACCTGAGTAGTCACATCTTCTGCAATAATAAGTTCCGCCACCTTCCTTCCGGAAAGAAGCATTCCACCGAAGACAGGTCCCATCCTGGGTCCCCCAAAGGCGGCGTTTGCCGACATTCCAGCCACATATACGCCTGGGCAGATCTCTTTTGTATTTTCAATCGTAAGCCTTTCCGCCTTGTCGGCCCACAAAGAACGTTCGCCCATTACCTTACCTGTTTCCGTGTTCAGCTTCATATCTGCTTTCCGTTCAATCACACGAAGCACCTCGTTGGCATGTCCGGTTGTATCAACGACATTACCTGCCCTGATGGTTAGAGGATCCACATGAAGACCGGCCGCTTCAACCGGAGACCAGGTAACAACAAGACCTGTAACACGATTCTCGCGGATCATGACATCTTCAACACTCATGCAATTAAAAACCTTTGCTCCGGCCCTGGTCGCATATGAAGCGATGGTTGTGATCGATTCAACGGCATCTGCCGTATAATAGCCTGGCTGATATTCTCTGGTATTGATATTAAATATATCGAGTATCTCTTTGCCTTCTTCTTGCACAACTATTTCATTGAACATCATCCCGCCGCCCCACATTCCGCCGCCTATGCTCAATTTGCGTTCAAATATCGCCACTTTTTTGCCGGCCTTTGCAAGGAAGTATGCAGCCACCAGGCCTGATGGCCCCGCGCCCACTATGGCCGTGTCAACCTCGGTATATTCCAGAAATTTTTGCGAAAAGCGTTCAACTATTGCTTTGGTTATTGTAACTTCGTTTAATTCCATAATATTTTGTGCCTCCTAATTTAAATTTGATTATTTGTAAGCGTTCACGGAACGTTGAAATTAGAAAATAGAAATTGCCTGTCTGCATGCACCGCACAGGCAGAGAAATTTGGCCTTCATGCCTGCCCGCCATCGCTCTCGCTCAGGCGAGGCGGGCGGGCTTTTGTACTGTTGATAAATGCATTCAATTTTGGGCCGAGCATGCAGGGTGCATTTTATGCACCATCTCTGTGCATAAAATGCACCCTGCATAACTCGTAAACTCGTTTCAATCCCTGCCTGTGCGTGCCCGCACCTGTCTGCGTGCAACGCACAGGCAGGCGCAGACAGGTCTCCCAAATTTCTACTTTCCAATTTCAAGTTTCAAGCCCCGCCGTGGCGGGGCTATGATTATTTCAGGTTTTTCGATATTGTCAGCGCCTTTTTCGCAACCTCATCAGGCTGTTTTCCAAAAATCCTTATCATTGGTTCCTTTCCTGCATCGCCTCTGTCAAAGATAATATCAGGAATTGTATCCTGCCTTGAAAACACGGAATCGGTTCCCCATTTAAGAGAAGAACCCTCTCTATTCTTTATATCTTCAGGTTCATCAGCCCGGTTAAAGTAATCTATAGAATAGCCCAAGTCCCGGCATATATTGATTATATCTTCGGAAAATCTGATATTCATTGCGCAGCGAAAGTCATTATCATACTTCATTGCCGTCAGGATCATGTTGGCAATATGTTGTGATGCGCCAAAAGCCGGATCACAAAGGGTTCGAGCATCTTCCCCGACCCTGATAATCCTTCCTGGAATGGCAGCCACATCATCTGCTGTCCATGCATATGGCAGGGCATAACCAAAATTTGATTGCACCTCAGGGATTATATTTCCACATTTTTCAGCCTTTATTTTTTCGACAGCTTTTTTAAGATCTGTAATGCATGTGTAGCGCTGACTGTCTCGTAAAACTGGGGCAAAATGGTTTGTCGGGCCATGCCCCCTGCCAATATGGAGAGAAAATCTTAAGACTTCTGTGATATATTCCTTGGCTGCTTTTACTGCTTCAAAAACAGATTTTCCCTTTTCTTTCTTTGCAAGAAATGTAGCAATTGCCGCTGAATATGTGCAGCCTGTGCCGTGAGTATTTTCAGTGTCTATTCTTTCTGAAATAAACTCATGAAACTTTTTACCGTCATAGAGGATATCAACGGCATCTCCAGCAAGGTGCCCGCCCTTGACAACGACGTTTTTGGCTCCCAGACTGTGTATAATCTTTGCCGATTTTTTCATGTCATCGACAGAAGATATTTTGATTTTTGACAGAACTTCGGCTTCAGGAATGTTTGGAGTAATAACAAACGCTAATGGCAAAAGTTCTTCTATCAAAGATTGTTTAGCCTCATTTTCTATCAGAGGCGCTCCTCCTTTAGCCACCATAACCGGATCTACAACGAGGATATCTATTTTGTATTCTTTTATCTTTTCAGCTATTACTTTAATTATTCGTGAGTTGGCAAGCATTCCGGTCTTGGCTGCATCGATTCCTATATCGGTTGCTACAGAATCAAACTGTTTTTCTACAAAATTTTCCGGAACCCCGTAAATCCCCTGGACGCCAAGTGTATTTTGAGCGGTTAAAGCCGTTATCACACTCATCCCAAATCCGCCAAGAACGGTAATTGTCTTTAAGTCAGTCTGAATCCCGGCTCCACCTCCGGAATCAGACCCGGCTATGGTCAAAATCCTGTTAATGCCCATGAGTTATCTCCTTTGGATAATAAAAAAGGCCGATACCTTCCTTACCGGAGATATGGCCCTTTGAAAATAAAAGTGTAACAAAATTTGAGTTACCGCTCCCTACGCTGGTATAATCCAGATCAGGTTCAAAGGGTATTTTCTCAGCCAAATCAGGCACCCCTGCATATAAATTATATTTATATATAGATACGTTTATATAATCAAGCATAATATGATGAATTCGTAAAAAGTCGTCACTCCGGTGAAAACCGGAGTCCAGATGATCTACAACTACTTGAAAAGACTGGATTCCGGCTTTCGCCGGAATGACGGTTAAGTAATATATCCGACTTTTTACGAGACCATCATAATATGAGACAAAAAAATATTTTACCACGAAGCCCGCGAAGAATATGCTTCCTTTTTTCCCTTCTCCACCCAAAACCGCTTGATATTATTTTTTATTCTGTCTATTATAGCATTTAGATACATTGATTGAGCTTAGGGTTCGGCAAAGAATAAGTTCGCAATTTCAGGTGTTGAGGCGCTCGGCTGACAAGGCGCGAAAAAGCATGAATATCAAGCATATTCAGAATTTTCGCAACGCAGTCAGGCGGGATGCATCGGCGCCTGAAATGTGAAGTTATTTTTTGCCGAGCCCTTAGTATTGTCAGACTCAGCAGGAAGGTTTGGATTTGGAAGAAATGTCATCTTTAAATCACTTTCCCGGAAAATGCCAGGAGTGTGCCAAATCATCCGGGTCGATGATTCATGGCAAGTGTAGTTTTTGCCAGGACTTAGAATTTCAAGAAAAGGTGCTCTGTCATCTGAACAGGTGCGTACAAAATCCGGCAGTTTTTGAGTATTATGCTTTCCAGCCCGCACTGAAATTGGTCGGATCGTCTGACAAAGAGATTCCGTCTTCGCCCAATGGTGTCAAAGACAACTCTCCACAAAACGATTCCCAAAATCTGCTTGATTCCGATTCAAAATTCCTTTGATTCAGAAATTTACAAACTCAAAAAGTAACCTGCCAACAACCTGATGTGGCGGGCAGTTAAATTTAAAACGGCTGACTGTTTGAGCATGTTAGTGAGCGTTAAGAAATAACGACGACCAAATAAGATT
>JAYENE010000526.1:0-1720 GCA_034721935.1 Thermodesulfobacteriota bacterium | reverse complement strand
CGGGGTATTATTTATTAATGCTAGGCGGGATAAGTTTCTTTCTATGGGGTATTGCTTTTGGTCCTCGTGTGAATCAACGGCCTGGTTTATCTTAGCACAGGTGGTATGATTTAGCGTAGCGCTATAGCCATTAAAAGCAGCAACAATATCATCCGGGAGAGGCTCAAAAAAAGCATCACTAATTTGAAATTCAGGATATTCTTTGCCAGCCAGACCAATTGGACGTTTTTTGTTTGGGAGTGCTACAATCGGTTTTATTTCAGCAATAGGTACATTCCGTTTGCTAACTATTACAGTTTCTCCGTTGCTAACTTTTGCAAGGTAGCTTGAGAAATGAGTTTTTATTTCATTTATATTTAAGTTTATCATGGTTTTATTGTAAGTCACAATGTTGGTCATGTCAATGACATATGTTAGCCCCTGGATATTTCATATAAGGAAATGGGCACAATATATGGTAGGCCATGTATAAAGTAATCACAATATATAGTGGCCTCAAGAGCAGATAAGAAACTCCCGGGGGACGCTGGTTACTTGTTAATTTGTTTTAACTAAATCCCATAAATGTTGATTTCTGGAACCTTGGACATCCTCGACTAATTAGACTTATGGCTATTTAACCATTGCCAAACTTGTAATGATATATAATTACAATTTTTTTTCACTATTCTCAAACAATCCAAGAAAGGACCATGCAAAAAACCAAACGAAATTACATCAGTTTCAGGATACATATAACCTATTAAACTTATAAACTTATTTGCCAATTAGCGAATATTTTTTAGCTTTTGTTAGCTTCTCGTCTCGATTTACCGATTTGCCAATGGTTTGTACTGACATGGGGAATGCGTTCGCTTTTGCAGTTTACCTCGCCCGGCTGAAATACTCACAGGGTGGTATATAGGAAATTCAGATGGTTCGGCAATCAGCCGAGTTGAACCTTCAATTTTTTGCCCAACGCAAACGCAACGCTCTCCAACGTAAGGAGGGTCACAGAGGGATTCTCAGGGTCAAGAAGTCGTTCCAGCAAAGAGCGGCTTGTACGCATCATGCGAGCCAGCGTGCTCTTAGAGATGTGCCGCTCCGCCATTTCTCTCTTAATCTGGTATGCAATAACACGCTTGATAGCAGCAGCCTCAGTTTCTGCGAGAAGCCCTTCCTCTTGCAGAAATTCGTCGAAATTACTTCCGATATACTTGTTTTTCATAATCCAGCCTCCTGAGCCCTTTGAAATCTCTGTCAGAAATCTCAATCCCTTCATCCTCAACCTTTTGCCGAAATTTCGAAAGGGCATTCCAAAATCCTGTATATTTGCGGTTGAGCCGTTCATATTTTTGAATCGACAGCAATACAGCAACAGGTTTCCCTCTTGGCGTATATGCATTCCTACGCAGGAGCATAGGAACGATCAATAATATCAGAACAGGACATATTCAACTTTTAAACTTGTGAGAACTATGGTCCAATTTGCTGTGCTTCCGCACGGGGTATCCAAGGTTGATTTTTCATGAACAAAGCGCGTGGGTTCAAGATACAAGCTGGAAGGTGCAAGGTTATAGTAAGAAGTAAAGAGATCCTCTGCGCGGTTTAAGTACCTCGGGTTACAGGGTAATTATCTCATTAATGATACCTGTAAGTATATCTAATGCACTGCACTTTCTAAAACTCTTTACATTATCAACTGCCCCGTCATGCAGATGATCAGGGAAAGAGTTAATTT
>JAYENE010000525.1:0-1726 GCA_034721935.1 Thermodesulfobacteriota bacterium | reverse complement strand
GAGACGAATGGGGGACGTTGTTACCTTCTGACTTTATTGAAAAGCTTATCTGTCGTACTCCATTCGTGGCTAACTACTGTTTCAGGATTATCACATACCTGCTTGTTACTCCAAGTATTCTTTTTTTCTGCATTGCGGAGACGACCACGGCACTGAAGCGTTGCGCGGACATAGGGGCCTGGATGATGTGGGTGTGGCGCCAGCCGGTTTTGTTTAAAATCCGGAGGTAGTTGTCTATCAGGATTGCTCCTTTGCCGGATTCTTCTGCCGCTGGTTTGTTCTGAAAATCACGCCAGTCCGCATTGATGAAGGCAAGTCTTGTTGTCTTTTTTGCATTTTGTTTCAGGAGGGCAAAGAAGGCCTCAAGAAATTCAAGATATTCTTTCTTCGGCAGTCCGGATATGCTTTTTTCGTCATAGTCGGCGGCTTTTTTGTCAAAGTATGGCGGATCGAAGATGATCAGGTCGGCTTTTTCTTTTGAGTTTACAGGCCAGGCTAACTCTTTAGCTGATGAGCTCTTAAGCTGGTGAGCTGTTGGTAAAATCCATGTGTGAGGTTCGATTTCCGGGCGTGTCTCCGGCCGGTCTGTCATATCAAATGCCCAGCATCTGCGGTTCAGGGCAAGGCAGGTGTCGGGGGTCACGCCTCCGCCGGCCATGGGGTCAAGGATCAAGTCATTCTGCTTTGAGAAATAGTAGAGGATGTGTCCGATCAATTGCGCGGGAATGCGCCCCGGCCAGTCATCTCCGAATCTTTTGTCGCAATCGTTCCATTCCCACTGGTCCCATGTTCTCAGTCCCCACCCAACTTCCTTGAATCGTTCAAGATCTTCTTTATCTTCCAGGGCTAACGACCAGACCATCGGTTCTGTCCAGTTGTATTTTTCTGCTACCTGGGGGACAGTGAAGCCTCTGGATAGGTCGGTATTTAGCGGATTTGGCAGCGTTGCCATTTTCGCTAAATGGCCAGATAAAGTCCTCTGCGGAATACTTAATCGCAGAGCAATTCGGTCTTGTGATATGCCAAGGCGGTTCATGCGAAATATCTTGAGGTCGACGCCCAACTGTGTTGCGGCCCTGAGATCGGTTATGTATGAGTCCACTGTTCGTCTCGCGCGGCCGATGGCCTTTCCGATATCTGCGGATGTCAGGGCTGGGTTTTTATTATATGCGCGTCTTGCTGTGTCTCTTGCTTCGTCTTCAGTCAATTGTTTCGGGCCAATGGCCTTTTTAGCCGCATAGAGCAGAGGATCTGTCTCCTTCAAATCCTTTATGATGGCCTCCAGCTCCATCATTCCCACTGTCTTGTATGCGCTCCACCTGTGCACACCATCAAGCAGACGGTATTTACCCGGTGTGTCAGGACAGGGCTCTACTTCGATAGGCTCAAACTTGAACCCATCCCTGATATTTTCAGCAAATATGCCGACACGCTTATGATCGATCCCCTTTCTCGGATAGATATCTTCATCAAATATAATTGAGGAAATGGGTATTTTGATTGTTGATTTCGTCATATCTTTTTGCCGCGGATTAACACGGATTAACACGGATTATTTTTTAAAAAAAAACGAAGGACAACGCTGGATTTTTTATATTTACCTAATATCCGTTCATCTCCTTTAATACGATCCTGACCCTTTAGCCGCAATTTCTTTATCATAGACCATCCTCCAAGACTGCGTACCAAACCACCTCCTGTAAGTTCCGGTCTTTTCCCTTGATTA
>JAYENE010000524.1:0-1727 GCA_034721935.1 Thermodesulfobacteriota bacterium | reverse complement strand
CAGGGATGGGAAGGCGAACCGGTTACAGCCCATCAATTTTTGAGTAAAATTGCTGATCGCCCACTAAAGCTGTCGGATATTGACATCTGTTTTGTCAGAGGAGATGATATTAGAGATATTAATACTACTAACCTTGATATTCTAAAAACAATTGGCCAACGCAGCGCATTGTTTGAGAGTATCGAGGCAACTTTAGTCACCACCGATAAATACGAACTTGTCAAACGACTTCCCGATATTCCTCAACCTAAAACATATTCCGCGTCTTCAATGGCTGAAGCACAGTATGCTTTACATCAACTCCCAACCGAACACGGCTATTTTATTATTAAGGACAGGTTCGGATTTGGCTGTGGTTTTCAGGTTCACAGAGTGCAATTTTCAGACCCTGAACTGGATAAAATTATCGATATGTATCTTTCAAAATACAACCACATAATCCTTCAGGAGTTTTGCCCCGAGGTTAAAAACGGTGATATAGTCATCACTTTTTTGGATGGCGAGTTGATTGCCCCAATGATACGACAACCGGCATTTGGAGAATGGAAAACGAATCTGTCTTTTGGGAGCAATCAGATAGTACATGTTCTTACAAACGAACAAGAATCTATTGCCAGAACAGTCATAGGCGCCTTTCCTGAGATACGCTATGTATCAGTTGATATGCTGAGCACCGGAAAAGTTATAGAGGTCAATGCGTTTCCCGGTGGAGAGGGGCTTTATAAAATCTATGGCGTGTCGGTTGGCGCTATTATCATGGATAAAATCGAGGCAGAAATTCTCAATCTGGAAATGCCGCCAACAGAAATTTCTGTTCCACTGGTTGAACAGCCGATCACACCTTGGAGTAATGTTTATTCCCTTTATGAAAAATTTGAGACTGATATTGAGGTACTGGATGTATTTTGCAATGAATCATATAGTCTGCCTATACAAGATTTGATCGATTTTACACCTCGCTCAAATGATTACATCCTTTCCGTGCCGCATTCAGGTATTTTGATGCCGGAGCAATTCACGAATAAGTTTGACCTCAGCAGTAAATGTTTGAAAGAAGTAGATATGTTGAGTGATGTTTTATACGAAGGTCTTGACGGTTTGCAAATCGTATCGCGCCTCGCCCCGTTTTTTGTAGATATGAACAGAACCAGAGACGGATTTGAAGACGAAAAACTTCCGTTTCACCTGACAAATTCAGCAATTGATTACTACACTATTGAGAATGAATTGTTGTTACAACAGCCTTATACTGTGGAAGAACGTGAATATATACTCAGCTTCCATGATCTATATCACGAAATTATCACTTTTTTATCTCAAAATATGATTAAAGAACGGGGATATTCATTAATAATTGACGCGCATTCGATGTCGTCAGTTGGTTGGGGTAGAGTGCATGACGAAGGAAAGAAAAGGAGCAACTTTGTTGTTGGCACACTGGATGATAAATCTGCTGATTCCGAAATTATTTATTCTTTCTGTGAAGGTCTTAAAAATGCGGCCAAGAGACATAAACTCGGCTTATCTTTAGCAAAAAATGATCCGTATTCAGGAGGTTTCATTACCAGAAAACATAATGATCCTGATAACAATATTCATGTTATCCAGCTTGAAGTCACTATGGAGACATATATGTACGAAGCAGATGAAAAAGATAAAATCAAACGTTATGCTTTGAAACAACCACGACTTAAGATAGTACAGGACATAATCAGCCATGCTATTGA
>JAYENE010000523.1:0-1728 GCA_034721935.1 Thermodesulfobacteriota bacterium | reverse complement strand
GCCTGGATTTGCAGCAGAACATCCTCTGCTGCAAATCCAGGCTGAGTTTGCCGGTCTGGCCAATCAGATTATAGTGGCTGATCAAAAAAACATTAGAAACAGGAATGAATTAAAGAATGTGGTGAAAAAAGCCTGTGGATATATAAGCATCGGGCTTGAGCGTTTAACCGGAGCAAACAACGCGTTAAATGCAAACCAAAGCGCTGCATTAATACAAAAATATATGCTTTCACACATTTTCAGGGTTGGATACACCCTTTGCATTGAGCTTAAGTGGAAGGCTGAAAAATGGCGCTCAAAAAGCTGGTTTGCAAAAAATGGGCTGTCTCTCAGCTTCTGGGATGAAGAATGGCTGGGTGTGCTGGGAGGCCTGCTGATCAAAAAACCGCTGTGTTACGATAATTATAAAACAACCTCTTCTCTTTACAGGGAGTTTTCTTCTATTGAAGATATCAGAAAGGCTGAAAAAGTATTAAATGAAATTATAGCCTTTGATGATCTTCTCTCTTTGATGACAATTAAGTTTGAAGCTACTGGCGACAGAGCGATAACATATAAAAATCTTATACTGACATTATGGGCAAGGCATTATCTGGGTCTGCCCGAAGAGCTTGCGCCACTTTCACTTGATGACCTTAAGATCTTTTTTGATGATTTATTAATTATTTCTCAAAAATCTAAAAAAAACAAACAACGAAAAACAGGCATATCCATGAAAGAATCCTTTTTGAACTGGGTTTCAGAAAAAACCGGTCTAAATATATACGAGATTACCCAAAGATTAGAGCAAACCCTGGAAAATCTTTTTAATGACATAGAAAGCGAATATGGGGCTGTTGCAAAAAAGGATCTCGATCCCAGATATATCTATCTTTTTCTGGTTAAGCAGGACACTTAACACGGTTCGCAAAGATGAGAATAATAGGCGGCAATCTGAAAGCAAAGAAGCTGTATTCAGCCCGCGGAAGAGTAGTAAGGCCAACCTCGGACCGATTGCGTGAATCGATTTTTAACATTCTATCCTTTCATATTAAGCAAGCGGTTGTCCTGGATCTGTTTGCCGGCACCGGAGCTCTCGGCATTGAAGCATTAAGCCGCGGAGCTGAGTCTGCTGTATTTGTAGATATTCACAATGGAGCCTTATCCATTATTAAACGCAATATAAAAGCGTGCGAACTTGAAAACAAAAGTAAAATTATAAAATGGGATATAGTAAAAAATTTAAACTGCATCAAATCGGACAAACTCGTAAAAAGTCAAAAAATACCGTTCCCGTCATTCCGGCGAAAGCCGGAATCCAGTAAATTCAATAAGGTCTGGATGCCGGATCAAGTCCGGCATGACGTTTTTGGAACTTTTTACGACGCCATCAAATCAGACAAGGCTGCTTTTAATCTTATTTTTATTGATCCTCCTTACAACAGGAGATTTCTTCAACCAACCCTGCACAATTTAAGAAAAGCGGGATCCGTGAAAAAAGGGGCATGTCTTATTATTGAGCATAGCTTTTTAGAGCCGACCCCATTAGATTTTCCTGAGTATGAACTGCAAAATCAAAGAAAATATGGGAAAACACTTGTTTCATTTTTAACTTATATTGTATAAACAGAAATTTACAAACTCATTATCTGGTCAACCTGAGGCAGCGGACAATTAAATTTAAGAACGGCTGAAACTCGCACATAAGTGAGCGTAAAGAAATAACTTAGAGCAATCCTTTTATAAAAA
>JAYENE010000522.1:0-7843 GCA_034721935.1 Thermodesulfobacteriota bacterium | reverse complement strand
AAACCTAAATTGAGCGATTCTTTACTCGATCTGCACCAATCTCTTGCGCATCAAGGATTCGCGAAAATCCTCGACATATCCACGGGTATGCCTGTGGTTTTCGCAAACCCTTATGCATCAAGATCTCGGCACATATCTTCACAATAAATCGCTCAACTTAGGTTAAAATAAAAACAGGGTTACTGCCTTTAAAAAGCAACAACCCTGTTTTTGTTAACCTGTTTATCTATGTTTTTAGTGGCCTGCCCCAAATAGCGCAGCGATCGCACTTGCCTGTGGGTGCGCATAGATAAGAATCAGCGATACAACCAGAGCATAAATAGTCAGAGATTCGATCATCGCAAGGCCGATCAGCATAGTAACCGTTACCTTACCTGACGCTTCAGGATTTCTGGCAATGCCTTCGACAGCCCCTTTCAGGCCAAGACCCTGTCCGATGCCACACCCAAAAGCTGCAATTCCGATACCAAAACCTGCGGCTGTGACACATGCGATAAAAAATTGTAATCCTTCCATAAAATTCTACCTCCTTTGATATATTATATTTGCTTCTTCCATTTTCCCATAAAAGTAAAAGCAAACAAATTAACTTCTTATTGCTTAATGTGCATGTTCCAATGCGCCGGTAAAATACATGATTGAAAGCAAAAAGAATACAAATGCCTGAACCAGGGCGACAAAAACGCCAAGCGCCATTATCGGCAATGGAGCAAAGAAAAGCCCAGCCAGTGCGAAAAGAATGCCCAATACCAGTTCATGTCCCATCATGTTGCCAAAAAGACGGAAAGAAAGGGATAAAATACGGGCTAAATGGCCAATGAGTTCGATAGGAAATATGAGAGGAACCATCCACCATACAGGTCCTATAAAGTGTTTAATATATTTTATGCCATGATATTTTAAGCCGATAATGTGCGTAAAAATAACTACGGTTAATGCGCATGAAAGGGTTGTATTCAGGTTAGCGGTTGGGGGAAAAAATCCTGGTATAAGGCCTATAAGATTACATACAGAAATATATATAAATACGGTGGCGATTATCGGAAAAAGCCACCGGCCTTCTTCTCCTGTGATCTCAATCATGAACTCTTCCATTCCCGAAATGGCGATTTCAAACAAATTTTGCATTTTTGAAGGAACCATTTGCATACTTTTGGCAGCTATGGCGCCAAAGACTATAAGCAGGATCATGACGAACCAAGAGTATATTACATGAACATTAGCATGCGCAAAATGTCCCAGGCCTATCAGTTCAAACAGCTTGACAAGAAATAAGTAGGGATGTTCCACTTTAGATTGCCTCCTTGAAAATAAGTTTTTTAAATTCACACATGGTTGCAAAAATTATGCTGACAACCACAACCGAAAGACCGATAATAAGTCCGATTGGATTTACATAGTGCCTTGATATAAGAACAAATATTATTAAAGCGCTCACAATGAAGCGCATGTAATATTTGGATAGAACCACACTGAGAGAAGCAAGATGAGGTGGAGTAAGCGCCTTTTTAAGTGTGCGGTGTAATAGATGGAAGTTTACAGTGACAATCAGGCCGCCAAATATAATGCCCATAGCAAAATGGAGCGGCGAAACAATAAGTCCAAATATGCTTACAACGGAAAACAGGATCCAGTTTGTTCTGGTGACGAATTTTAATATTTGTTGTTGAATTTTCACAATCAATATTTCACAATCAATATTTTCTGGTTTTTTTTATCGCAAGACCGATATTTCTATATCCTGCGGCAATTCCCAACCCGAGAAAAATAAATGTACACCACGGATTTGTATCAAAGCGTCTGTCAAGATACACCCCGATAGCAAGCCCGATAAAAATTGAGAGAGCAACCGACAGACCAAGGCTGGCGTAATATGCTAACTCCCTTATTGAGTGTCTGGTTTTTCTTTTCATAGGAAAGAAAGCGTAACCTTAAGCAACCTTAAAGTCAAATCAGTATTTAAGGTTATTTTTAAGCACAATATCGCAATCAAGTCAATCTAAAAATGACAATTATTATGAAATGAAGTACAGACCTCGGTTCAGGGTTCAAGGTTCAAGGTTATAATGAACTTCAGGTATGATTAAATTACCAAATCTTAAGAGCGGTTGCATCAAAAACAGGCCCATCCACACAGGCATGCAAGTATTTATCGCTTTTGCCTTCAACAGCACAACCAAGACAGGCCCCAATACCGCAGGCTATTATTGTTTCTATAGACACCTGGCATGGCACGCTATATCTTTCCGCAATCCGTGCAACAGAGGCAAGCATTGCAAAAGGGCCGCACGCACAGATGATATCCGGCGGGTTTTCTTTTATAGCTGCTTCAAGCAGCTCGGTAACAAGACCTTTTTCCCCTAAACTTCCATCGTCGGTGGCAATACTTATAATTATATCAAGTTTTGAAAAATCATCTATACACAGTATGTCATGCTTTGATCTTCCTCCAGTAAACAGTTTGCATGTTGAAGGATCGGCCATTTTTGCCCGCAGTGATGAGGCTAAGAAAAACAGGGGGGCAACACCAATCCCGCCAGACACAATGAATAGATGCTGATACTTATCCGGAATTATAAAACCTCTGCCAAGCGGGCCAAGAAGATCAAGATAATCTCCTTGCTTATATTTTGAGAGCTTTTCAGTGCATCCTCCAACAACTTTGAAAAGCAGTTCAATGCCTTGTATGCGGCCCTTTGCGGTAATAAGCCTGTGTATGGAAAAAGGGCGGGGAAGAAGCGAGGTGTGTTGCTTTGGCAGGTGAAGCATTATGAACTGGCCGGGTTGAGCCTTTGCGTAACCATTATGGCACGTTAGACCGATTCTAAAATATGAGGGGCCTGCCTTTTTGTTGAATAAAACTTTAGATTTTTCCTGAAGCATATACTAAACCCAGAAATTTACAAACTCATTATCTGGTCAACCTGAGGCAGCGGACAATTAAATTTAAGAACGGCTGAAACTCGCACATAAGTGAGCGTAAAGAAATAACTTAGAGCAATCCTTTTATAAAAAGCTTGCTAAAGCCGACATTATCCGACTCATAGAAAATTTTATTTGGTCGTCGTTATTTCTTAACGCTCACTAACATGCTCAAACAGTCAGCCGTTTTAAATTTAACTGCCCGCCACATCAGGTTGTTGGCAGGTTACTTTTTGAGTTTGTAAATTTCTGAAACCTATAACTGCTGCCATTCTTCCTGTAGTTCCTTCCCCGCGAAAGGAAAAAAACAGATCTCTATTACACTTTGTGCATATTTGACTTAAACAGATATTTTCAATTAAAACCCCTGCATTGCAGAGCTGATCCAGGCTTAAGGACCAGAAATCAAAATGATTTGACCTGTCTTTATATTTCCACAACCTGTCTGGAATTTCTGTCTTATAATTGATAAATTCAGTGCAGCATGGGCCGAGAGAAGGAGATATGCCCGCAATAATATGAGATGCATTGCAGCCAAACTTATCGGCCATTTTTTTTATTGTTTTGCCTATGATATTATTTATGCTTCCGCGCCATCCACAATGCACATTTGCGACCACGTGGCAAAAGGGATCATACATGAGCACGGCCTGGCAGTCAGCCACCTGAACGGTAAGAAATTTCTCCGGAATATCGGTAACCATAGCGTCTCCGACAGCAGGTTTTCCAAAAGCCTCCTCGACGAGCGGCGCATTGTTTTTTGAAAGTATCAATACATTTGTTTCATGTACCTGTTTTGCAAAGACAAGCTCGTTTCCTTTAATGCATTTTGAAATAATGCGCCTGTTTTGCTTGACATCGCTGTAATTGTCACCAACTGAAAGGCTTACATTCAGGCTTTGATAAGGGTTTTTGCTATGGCCGCAATTTCTTGTGAATATTCCATGCCGGATATCTGAAAATTTAGCAAGGTTGGAAAACTGAAAAAATAAAATCCCACCTTTTTTCTTTAGGATCATACCGCAATCCCTTAAGCGCTAAGTTAAAAATTAAGTAAAACGTAACAGTTCAGCCACCAAGACACCAAGTCACACAGGAAAGACATATTTTTCAAAGCCTTTTTTCGTCATTCCGGCGAAAGCCGGGCACGTAGTGAAGCTTTAGCGCTATCCAGTCCTTTCAAATAGTTGTAAACTATTTGGACTCTGGTTTTCACCAGAGTGACAACTTTTTACGAATGCCTAAGAAATAAATAATCATTTTAGAATCTTAGTGCTTTTGTGGCTTTGTGGCTGAACTATTACAGTAACACTTTAGCGCACTATTATTTTTTTGATCCCGCTGAAAGCGGGATTAATCCAAATCCAAATCCTTATGCTTTGTGTTTTATATCAGCCCGCCCGCCACCTGCCCGCAATGCCTTTGTATGGATTTACCGAAGTATCATAATCAGGTGCCTACCAACATGCTTTTACTGTCAATGTAATTACAACGCATGGCAGGCGAGTCGCGAGCTCAGGCGAGGCGGGCGGGCCTCGGGCTCCCAAAAATCATTTTCCCTGGCTGTCAATAAGCCTACATGATTAACAGCAAGAAACTGGGCAGTGATTTGCCTTTCCATCACTCGGCCAGCATGTTGGCCTGTTTGTCGGACAACGAGAATTTTATCGACCTTTGGCAGCACCCTTTGCAGATAAGTTTGTAGGGTGAATTAAGCGAAGCAAATCCACCGAAAACTGTTCCGCTTTAAGTAGGTAGCCAGACTCAAAAAAATTGCCCATCTGGAAGAAACAGCATTTGAGATAAGCGCTATAGAGATTTTCAAAGGTAAAGACAGAATCGTTCATTTGCCCACACGCACCGGCAAAACCCGGGGGGAGGCGAAATGATACTGGTTGCCCCAACCACGACGGCCAGCGCCGAAATTGAAGATGGCAGCCTCGGAGCCACGCGTCTCTGATGCCCAGGGACAACAAGCGGTCAGGGTTACAAAATCTTGAGATTTGAATTTTTTCTTTTGTTGCTTGTCATAGATTCCTGCCAGCTCATCCTGGGTGGGAAGACGCCAGTCCCGATACCCTCCGCCGGTGTAATTATTACAATAGATCCTGGCATTGGCCCAGTTTATGCCTTTTCCGTTGTCCTTGCTTGTCCACATGAGTCCTGTCCTGGTGTCGCTGACCGTGCCATTGCCATTATCAATAAAACGGCCATCAACTGAAACATCTACACCCTGTTTTCCGATATATTCTTCCCCATTGCCTGGTCCATGAAAAACAATTTCGTAAAGCCTTGCCCCATTCAGGGTAGCCAGCATCTTTACCTCTGGAACCAGGAAATCAGGATTGTGTTTATACTCCCTGGCCTTTTTCTTGGGGATCAGGCAATGAAATACAGTTTTCCTACCTGCCATGGTCAACTCTCCCAGCATTGCCTGCCTTTCAATCTTATATGAAGTAAACTTGAACGATACCTCTGAAGCAGGCATGGTAAACCTTTTATTCACCAAGGTCTTCATCTGTTTGTTCAAGGGGCTGATCTGGCTGTCACGTGTTTGGGTGAGTTCCTGACGGATGCCAGCTAATTTTTGTTCCTTTTCCCTCCTGGTCGGGGCTGCCTTTTGTTCTGCCTCCCTGAAACGGGCGCCATAATCGGCTTTTGTCTCAAATTCCCTGTCCCATGGCGAGATGTCTGCCAGGCGGGCAATCTTTTTATCGTAAAACGCGGTCAGGTCTGATTCCTGTTTCCCCAGTTCAGCCTCAAAATCTTCAGCTATCTCGTCGCGCTCTTTTTTTATCCTTTTGAGCTCTGCCACTGCTGATTCAATAGTGGCTCCGCCTGTGAGGTCGCTGCCCAGTGTTATGCGTCTTTGTTCTGCCTGTTTCCGCAGCATGGCAAGGCGCTTTTCATGCTCATGTTCCTGTTCAACCCTGGCTTTTGCCTGGGTCTCTGCAGCCTGGGTCGCCTGCTGCTGACGTTTCAGAGCTGCTTGCTTTTCACGCTGTTTGATCCTCGCAAGTTTGAGTTCTGCATCTTTTTTAAGACGTTCTCGTTCCAGTCTTTGTTGCTGCATCTGGTCTTTGGCCCGGGCAGCTTCTTTTTCTAACCGCTTAAGACGGACCATTTCAGCCTCTAAAGCATTGACATCAGCCTTGACGTCGCGGTTTTTTTGCCAAGGTCAGGAATAAAAACAAAATCACCGGTTCCATATATCTCACCATCAACCGGTCGCTGGGTATGGCCGCGGGCCGCCGCATCGCCATAGACCCTTTTTTTGAGTAACTGTCCAGCTTCCCGGGCAGTGATATAATCTTCAACACCCTCAAGGATCTCGATAAACCGGCCGGTAAAAACCGAATGGCCGCCAGGGCCGCCGTCAAGAACGGTCTTGCCTTTGGCGCCTGCAGTAAGAACCTGGCGGACTTGCTCGCCGGTTATGGCCTGAAGATAGGAAATATCACGCTGGGGAGCAGACAGGGTTGCCCTGGTGTCAAGCATGAGGCCGGCAAAACAGGAATCAAATACAAAAAAGATGTGTTTGGCGCCGATCAAAGGTGAGATATCCGCCTTGATCTGCTGCATAGAGATATTCTTGTGCATCTCAACTCTGTCCAGAGCGCCGTCAAATGGAATCAGATAGCCAAGGTCCTTGCCGCCTATTCCCGGCATGGTGATGCCATAGCCGGCATAGTAAACAAACAGGCCGGCATCAGGACTCAACTCCTGAAAGCTGTAAATGGCTTTCATGATCCTGGCGCGGGTGGCATCTTCATTATACAGGGTTACAATTTCATTGAATTGATAGTTTTCCCGCAGGCTCTTTTCCATACCCCTGGCGTCCTTGACCGCGTATGAAAGCTGATGACCCGGCCCCAGGTTCTCATAACGGTCAATACCGATAATAAGGGCTGCCATATAATCATATATTTCAATGGAATGAGTTTTTCCCTTGGCAGACTTGGCAACGACACTGATACCACGGGTTTCTGCAGATAGATGTGAAGTAAATGAGGTAAAAAGAAATAGAATAGAAAGGAAGATCGAAACAAAAAGAAAACGTTGATAAATCATGTATTTCCTCCAGCATGAATTGATTAAAAATTGGACGGTAGACTCCATGTTTCACACGAAAATCATCGCCAGCCTATCTTGTACTCCAGAATGCAGATATGTGTACTCTATCGTAAGTCCGTCCAGTATCACGATACGCCAATTTGAAGTTTAACGATTTTCCATTTTGTAAATCGTAGGGTGGATTAAGGGCTCGGCAAAAAATAACTTCACATTTCAGGCGCCGATGCATCCCGCCTGACTGCGTTGCGAAAATTCTGAATATGCTTGATATTCATGCTTTTTCGCGCCTTGTCAGCCGAGCGCCTCAACGCCTGAAATTGCGAACTTATTCGTTGCCGAACCCTAAGGAGCGTGAGCGACGAATCCACCAAAGCAGCATTTATTCCCAATCTATCCCTTTTATATTTCCGGGTTCGCGATTTCCCCAATCCTGAGAATACCAGCCACGCTCCACCGCGCGAGAAAACGAGCTGTACTGCCAATCCGACGGACGCATAGTTCGTAGTTGTTCGTAGGTTGGGTTGAGTGTAACGAAACCCAACAAAATCCATAACCCTTGTCATTCTACGTCTATTTTTGGTTCAAATTCCATTTTAACACCAACTCCCCATTCCGGATCATACACGCCATCACGCACGTATCTGTGAAAACGCGAATATTCCCAATTCTTTGGCGTTTTTACTAATCCAGACCTCGGAAATTGGCATCGAAATTGTGCTGTTTTTTTGGACATTTCGTTCAATTTTTTCGATAAATTGCAACAAACTAAAACAACATATTCTTTAAAACCAAGCTGTTATAAAAATAAACGCCTGATGCGAACGTCCAATTTATCAAGCTGAGTATA
>JAYENE010000521.1:0-7892 GCA_034721935.1 Thermodesulfobacteriota bacterium | reverse complement strand
TTAATCCGCTTTTTGGTGGGCACAGCCCACCCTACAAAAACACCGGCATAGCACATTGTAGGGTGGGCTGTGCCCACCAAATCATAGTTGTTCTCCGGCAAAGAGTGTAAACCGCGTAATGAAGGATGCCCAAATATCATAAAAATTCAGACTATACGTTCCTCATTCTTTGCTACTCATTTCTCGGCGCTTTTTTTCAATTATCAATAAACAATCGTCAACCAACAAACTCCTTGCCCAACACTTTGCGAATCATATTTGAGAGATCTTTCATCACAACCGGTTTCATCAGAAAGCCCTTTATTCCTAAAGATTCCGCCCTTTCATCAGACATCCTTTCACTGAATCCCGTACAGAGAATAACCGGTATATCTAAGCGGATTTTCATTATCTCCCCAGCCAGTTTGTCCCCAGTCATATTGGGCATAGTCATGTCGGTAATTATTAGATCAAACCTGTCGGGGTTTGCCTTGAACGCCTCTAAAGCATCGGCGCTGCTGGTCCGAACAGTTACATGATACCCCAGCCGCTCAAGCATCTGCTTTTCCATCTGAACAATTATATCCTCATCATCGACCAGTAGAATACGTTCATCCCCTTTTTGAATAGACGTATCGGTTTCAACTTTAGCTGATTCCTTCTGCTTTTCTATTACTGGTAACAAAATCTGAAATTCACTCCCCTTGCCGGGTTCGCTGTAAACGCTGATATGCCCTCCATGACTTTTAACAATACCATGGGCAACTGCAAGACCAAGTCCGGTGCCTTTACCTTCCTCTTTAGTGGTATAATAAGGATCAAATATGCGGTCTATAACGCCTTGATCCATTCCTGTGCCGGTATCAGCCACTGTCAGGCAAATATATTTCCCCGGTATCATAGCCTGGTCTTTTAAGTCTTCAATTGCCAACTCTACTTCTTTCAGGTTTACTATAAGCTTCCCGCCGGTTTTCTCCATGGCATGAAATGCATTAGTACACAGGTTCATTATTACCTGGTGAAGCTGGGTAGAATCAGCCATGACCAACCTACAATCGGTTTTTATATTTTGACTGATCTCAATGGTACTCGGCAATGAAGATTTTATCAGTTTCAGCGCTTCTTTGATAACAAGATGCACCTTCAGTGGTTTCATCTCGTGACCCGATTGACGGCTGAACCTAAGTATCTGCTGAACTAAATCACGTGCACGTTTAGCACCGTTAAAAATCTCTTCAAGTTGGCCTCGCAATGGACTGTCTTCAGGAATGTCCAACAGCATCATCTCCAGATAACCAAACACCGGAAAAAGAATGTTGTTAAAGTCATGTGCAATACCACCTGCAAGAGTGCCGATTGACTCCATTTTTTGGGCTTGTGCCAATTGTTTCTGAAGTTTAGAAATATTCCTTTTTGATAAAATTTTATCCGTTACATCCCTGCCTGTACCGCTGATATAAGGCTCTCCATCATCCGGGTTAACCATCGACGCTCGGTACTCTATATAGACCTTTTCACCATTCTTTTTAAAATAGACTGTAATACCTTCGTGATATCCCTGTGTTTTGAGCTTTTCGAAATATTCACTTTCAAAAAAGGGCACTAATTCGGGTTTCATGAAATCCGCCGCCTTATGTCCGATAAGCTCTTTATCTTCATACTCGAATGCCTTTTGCATGGCCGGATTTACTGAAATAATACGTCCTTTAATGTCCTGTGTGTAAACAAGGTCGGTTATGGAGTTAAAAAGGTCTTTGAACCGTTTTTCTGATTTCATTAAAACAGATTGGGTTTGCTTGCGTATTAAGGCAGATGTAAAAATATCGCTTAAGGTTTGAAGTAAACCGATCTCATCTTCCGTCCATTCTGTGAATTTTCTCACAGAATCATAACCGGCAAAACCAATAAGTTTTCCTTTATTGAACATGGGCACAACAAGTAAAGATTTTATATCCTGCATTTGCAAGATCTCTTTTTCAAGGTTTGCTTCACCTGGCATATCGTTAACTACCGGAATATAGACATATTCTTTGCTCTTCAACTTCTTCATCCACCAGGGAAAGGTGTCGGAAGAAAGGTTTTGCAGATCACCCTTCTGCGGTTCTATTCCGGGAATGCACCATTCGTAAACATTTGACATGGTTGTTAAATCTTCTGAAAAAAGAAATATATAGTTTCGGTCAATACCTGTAGAAATGCCTATCATGTCAAGGCTGTTTTGAATTGCTGCATCAAATGTATCAATATCGGCATCAAGCATTTCGACTGATACTTTATTGATCAAATATTCTAATTTACTTCGCTTTTTTAATTCATTTTTGGCCTTTTTGCGCTCGGTGATGTCTTCTCCTGAACTTAGTACTCCAGTAATCTCACCGCCTGGATTTCGAAGAACAGCGTTATGCCAGAAAAGAATCCGCTCTTCCCCTTCCTTTGTCACCACCAAGTTTTCATAGTATTTGACAGGTTCAATTTCACCCCTGATCATCTGATGGAAAACATCTAAAACATCTTTCCGCAACTTATCCGGCAGACAGGTTTTGAACCAGTTTCTTCCGATGAGTTCTTCCTGCCTGTAACCAAGGATTTCTAAGCCACGTTTGTTGATTAATGTTATATTACCTTCTTTGTCCAGAGCAACGAAGCCAACAGATGCAACATCGAAATATTGGCGTGCGTCTCGCTCACTTTTTCGTAGCGCCGCCTCTGCTCGCTTACGTTCTTCAACCTCTGTCTGCAACTCTATTTGGTTTTCCTTGATATTCCGGTTGAAACGTAGAATGAAGATAGCCGTTCCTGAAACTGCTGCGAACAAAACGGCAACAATCAATAACAATATCCAGTACTTTTTTACAACAGCAGAAACCGTTATCTTACCCAAATCCTTATATGGCCCAAGTTTTAATTCCTTTAGACATTCATGCACGGGCTGATAGTTCAATGGAATTGTCCAGCCGGCAGCCCTTGAAGCATTTGCGGCAGCAGAATCTGCTGGCATAGCTATCAATGCAATTGCAACCTTTTCCGCAATTTCATTAGAGATATGTTTAAGTTTGGCAATAGGCCATTCCGGATACTCTCTCGTTGAATGAAGAAAGGGCAAATGGACACTACCCCCTCCATGTTCATGAATAACATGAAAGTCATCCAGACTGATCCTGCCTTCATTTTGCATACGCTCAAAGGTATCAGTTCTAACAGTCCCAGCATCTACTTTTTCATCTCTAACTGCGTAAACAACGGCATCATGGGTTCCTCCAAAACTTATTGAAGAAAAATCGCTGAAAGGATTGATCCCGGCATCTTTGAATTCTCTCCAGGCCATTCGCCAGCCGCCAAATGAGGTTTTTACTGCCATGAAGGTTTTTCCTTTAAGATCGCTAAGCCTGCGAATATCTTCCCTGTTTTTTTTGCAAAAAATTATACCGCCATACTTTGTATATACTCCATCTACCCGTTTGTTTTTTAACGTTGCTATACGGCTAACCCTGAACCAGCTTTCCAATTCCACATAAAATGAAGAGTTGGCCAGGATGAAATCAACTTCACCATTTTTAACAACAGTGTAAATTTGATCGTAGTCAAGTGGTACTATTACAAAATTTTTTCCAGGAATATTTTTGGTCAAATATTCAGCAGTCGGAGACCATTTTTCTAAACACCGCTCAGCTCCACGTTTTGCCAGTACTCCGATTTTTACTGCTGAATCCGCAGAATATGCGAAACCGGCCATTAGAATGATGAAGATAAACGGTGAAATAATTTTCCCAAACTTAAATTTGATAGAATTTTGCATGATTTTATCCTCTAATCGATCTCATGTTTCAAAGCTGTCATTTTCCCAATTCCTCTTTAACGGCAAGACCTATTTTTTCTAGCGTAACCGGCTTCTTTATACCTAAGTTGAGCGATTTATTACGAAGATATGTGTCGAGATCTTGATGCATAAGGGTTTGCGAAAACCACAGGCATACCCGTGGATATGTCGAGGATTTTTGCGAATCCTTGATGCGCAAGAGATCGGTGCAGATCGAGTAAAAAATCGCTCAATTTAGGTTATATATTGACCGGCACCTGAGTTCTGGGCTTTTTTCACTTCATCTGTTTCAGCGAACCCGCTGACTATGATAGCCCTTTGTTTAGGATGAATTTTAATTATCCTCTCGTATGTCTCAGGCTACCAACGTAAGGCGGGACAGTCTGTAAATTCAATCAGCAGGGGCGGGTTTGAAACCCATCGGCAAACCTAAATCCATCGTAGGGGCGGGTTTGAAACCCATCGGCAAACCTAAATCCATCGTAGGGGCGGGTTTGAAACCCATCGGCAAACCTAAATCCATCGTAGGGGCGGGTTTGAAACCCGCCCCTACTGATTGATTGCGAAATTGCTATAGGGGACAAAATGGCGAAAAGCGTCCCGTTTTATCTTGATAGCCTATGTCTCACGACCATTTATGCCCGGGTCCATAATCATATCAAGCAATATTAAATCTACGGTATTTTCCTTCAAATATTCAACGGCTTCCTCGCCACTGGAAACGGCTTTAGTCTTATAGCCAAGTGTATCCAACATCTTACAGGATATCTCTCGCTGGCTTTCTACATCGTCAACAATTAGAATCGTCTCTTTGTTTCCTTTGTAATCTTTTATGGGTATGGACAAAGCTTTATCCGATATCCCATCTCTTGTTACCGGAAAGTACAACTCAAATGTCGTGCCGTTCTCATCACTTATCACATCTATGTAGCCTTTTTGATCTTGTACAGTATTCCATACAACGGCCAGACCTAAGCCGGTGCCGCTTCTGCCCATTACCTTCTTTGTATAAAATGGCTCAAATATCCTCTCAAGGTCATCCGGCGATATTCCGGAACCATCATCTGATACAGACAGAACAACGTATTCACCAATGTTTACATCATCATATCCTTTTAGAGGTCTGTCTATATAACGGTTCATGGTCGATATGGTAACATTGCCACCACTCTCAATAGCTTCCGAGGCGTTTGATACCAGGTTCATCACCACCTTTCTGATATGAACATGAGAACCGCTTATGTTAAACAAGTCCGCATTAAGGCTGGTCTTCACCGTAACTGTGGGATAAAACTGTTTGAGCTTATTAAATTCAGGAGAATGTAAATAGTCACCAATAAGATCATTTAAGTTCAGAACTTCTTTTGTGGTAGCCACGCCTCTTGCCACGGTTAACAGATCCTGGACAATGGCAGCCGCCCTGTGCCCGGACTCCTGAATTGTCTCAACAGGTTTTCTGAATTTGCTGTCTTCAGGTAAATCCAGTAAAATTAATTCCGGATAGCTGACAATTCCCGACAGGACGTTATTCAAGTCGTGTGCGACACCACCTGCCAAAAGCCCCAGGGACTCCATTTTTTTCGATCTTGCGAGCTTTTCTTCGCTCTCCCGCAGCGCCTCCTCAGCCCGCTTGCGCTCGGAGATGTCGCGCGAGACGCCATGGAATCCTATAGTTGAACCTGAGGGGTCCCTTATCGCTTTCAGTCTATTTTCCAACCAGACGGTTGAACCGTCCCTGTGATAATACTCGACCTCCATTGTAACGGATCTTTCCGAATCAGCAGCGCCCTCATCATCTTTGGCAAGCTCTTCCAAAAACAGCATTTGAACCCTCTGGAGAGATTCAGGTGTGATCATTTCCTCTATAGTTTGTCGTTTTCGTTCTTCCTGCGTAAATCCAAGCACACTTTTAATGGAAGGGCTGACGTAAGTCGTCTTAAAATCCAGATCCAGGGTCCAAACGATATCGGCCATTTTCTCAGTGATAAATCTAAACTGTTCCTCGCTGTTTTTCAGCGCTTTAGTTCTCAAAGCCACCTGCCGGCGCAGTTGAATATTCCAGAACCAGACCGATAGGGACAGCAGGATGATCAAACCTGTGACGACAAGCAAATACGGTATGTATTTAAACCATGCGGGTTCAATCGCAGCATAATGAGTCCCTACCCATTTCTTTTGAATCCGATCGAGCACACCCTGTTTAATGGCCAGGTCAATTCCTTTATTGAGAATGCTGATAAGTATCGGATTTGGGCCCTTTGCGCCCATACAGTTTTGACCGATATACAGAGGCGCGCCGACTTTCTTTATTTTTTCGGTAAGGCGGTTGGAAAATATATGATACAGTACGATCTGCTCATCTCCAATGGTGGCATCCGCTTTTTTCGCAATCACTAAATTGATTGCCTCAGCGAAATTCCTGGTGTAAACCACTTTAAATACGATATTTTTCTTTTCCAGAAATTCCAGCGCATAATCACCGGCCTGCATGGCGATGGTTTTGCCCCTCAAATCATTAATCCCCTTGATATCCGGCCTTTGAGCGACAACGAATATCGAGGCTGGAACCTTAAACATCACCCTGGTGAAGTCGAATATTTTATCGCGCTTTTCACTGAAAAACAGTCTTGTCAATACATCGACTTTCCCGGACAAGACGGCTTGCTGGGCATCTTTGAACGACATGTCGGTAAAATGGGCCTTGAAACCGAATTGTGTGGCAATCCATCGTGCCAGTTCAATGCACATGCCGGTATGGTTACCATCGTGGCCGACAAATTCAAAAGGGGGATATCGGGTCTGGCTTACGAATGTAATCGTCTCTTTGCTGCGAAGGTACGCCTGCTCGTCTTTTGAAAGTTCATAAGCCAAAGCAGGCTTGATCGAAAATAGTATAAATAACAATGCAGCCAAAATCATCGGAATTCGAATGAGGGTTGCTTTTTTCATCAGCAGAATCCTTTTATCAGAAATTTACAAACTCATTATGAGGTAAACTTGATGAATTCGTAAAAAGCCACAATATGCCGCTTTGCGACACTTTAGCCGAAAATAACTTATCAATCATATCAAGAAGTTATAATTGAGTTATTTGAAAGTCGCTCATGCTGTCTTTGCGAGCGTAGCGGCACGTCCTGCGTAGCCGCAGGCGAAGAAGGAAGCAATCTCATACGTTATAACTACCTGCATTTATTAGATTGCCACGTCACTTCCAGCATCGCCTTCGGCTATGCATGACAGGCCGTTCCTCGCAATGACCAGGTGGGTGACTTTTTACGACGCCGTCAAATTTGGCCTTCATGCTTTTTTTCAATCAAGAATAAACAATCGTCAATCAACAATCCCTTTGTCCAACACTTTGCGAATCGTGTTTGAAAGATCTTTCATCACAACCGGTTTCATTAAATATCCCTTTATTCCCAGAGATTTCGCCTTTTCTTCAGACATCCTTTCGCTGAATCCCGTACAGAGAATAACCGGTATATCAAAACGTATTTTCATTATTTCCCCTGCCAGTTGCTCACCTGTCATGTTAGGCATGGTCATGTCGGTAATTACCAGATCAAACGTATCGGGATTTGCCCTGAATGCCTCTAAAGCATCGGCGCTGCTGGTCCGAGCAGTTACATGATACCCCAACCGCTCAAGCATCTGCTTTTTCATCTGAACAATTATATCCTCATCATCGACCAGTAGAATCCGTTCATCCCCTTTTTGAATAGGCGTATCGGTTTCAATTTTAGTTGATTCCTTCTGCTTTTTTATCACTGGTAACACAATCTTAAATTCACTCCCCTTGCCGGGTTCGCTGTAAACACTGATATGCCCGCCATGACTTTTAACAATACCATGGGCAACTGCAAGACCAAGCCCGGTGCCTTTTCCTTCCTCTTTAGTGGTATAATAAGGATCAAAGATGCGGTCTATAACGCTTTGATTCATTCCCGTGCCTGTATCAGCCACCGTCATGCAAACATATTTTCCCGGCATCATTGCAGGATCTTTTAAATCTTCGACCGCCAACTCTGCTTCATTCAGATTAACCGTCAGCTCTCCACCGGTTTCCTCCATGGCATGGAAGGCATTGGTACACAGG
>JAYENE010000520.1:0-1745 GCA_034721935.1 Thermodesulfobacteriota bacterium | reverse complement strand
CGGCTGAACATATCTGTACAGGCCATAGGCAAATCGGTAATTCGGGGCGAGAGCCTGTTAGCAGACAGTAAATATTCTCTAACCGGTAAATAAGTTGAAAAGTTGGGAACGTCCCCAATGTGTCCCCCATTTTTGAGCATAGCTCTACTTTCAAGAGTCGGTTTTAGGCAAGGGTCGTTTCGCATATCGTTCTGGCGGCGGCGCAATTCGGACGTTATGTGATTACAAAAATGAGGAAATATATGAAATTGAAAATTAAAAACATTGAATTAATGTCAGATATCGTCGGTGAAATTAAAGAGTTCCCGAAATATACGACACAACTGATCAATTTAGCGAATCAAAATGCACAAGGTACATGACTCAAAGTCGTAGGACAAATGTCAGATTTGATTCAGGAATTCAAAGGGAATAAGTATGATGATTGGTCAATGTGGTATCAAGACAAAAAGCCGAGTGCAATAGATGACGCTACTGATAAAATCTTTGAAATGGTTCTAAAGTTGCAAGAAGCTATAAGCCTTATTAATGAACAGATGGTTAAAGAATGGGTAAGAGATTTAGTTCTGAATAAAACTTTCATTGGTTTACGTTTTCAAGAAAGTATATTGAAAAAAGTTGCCTTTCTCAAAAGAGAATCTTATAGATTAGCAACCCCTGAAGAAGAAACTCAAGGTATTGATGGATATATCGGCTCAAGGCAAGTTTCGATAAAACCTATTACCTACAAAACAAAAAATATGCTGCATGAAGAAATCACAATAGATTTAATTTTTTACGATAAGAAAAAAGATGGGATAAACATCGAATATGACTTCTAATCTAAAAGGTTGAAATCCAGAACATATATGAAGAAACACAAAAATCGAAGAGGATATTAATATGCCAACCATTTCAATGTTTTATGGAATTATCATTTATATGTATTATTTTGATAATAAAGAACATAAAGCACCTCATATACATGCGAATTATGCTGAATATGATGCAGTTATTTCAATACCGGAAGGTGAAGTTTTAAACGGTAAAATGCCAAATAATAAGATTAAATTAATAAAAGCATGGGTTGAAATCCATCAGGAAGATTTAATGGCTGATTGGAAACTGGCAGCTGAAGGTCAGCAACCACATAAAATAGAACCGTTGAGGTGAAAAATGTTAAAAGTAAAAAAAGTCTGTACAAATAATGATTATACGTTGTTTGTTGAATTGTCTGATGGACGATCGGGGGTATTTGATGTTAAACCCTATCTTGAGAAAGGCGTATTTAAACAGTTGAAAGACAAAAATTATTTTAAACAAGTAAAACCTTTTTTTTGCGGAATTGTATGGCCTAACGAACAAGACTTAAGTGCGGATACAATTGCTTACGAATTAAAACAAACGAAATCACATAACAAATCAGTCAACCGGACCTGAAAAAGCTCCGTTTCACTCAGCTTTTTCAGGCCGGTTACTTCGTCGTTCGGCAGTGAAAAAAAGTTGTTCTTGTAACGACCAAACAACATGATTTGAAATAGCTATGCACTAAAACAAAACACGGAGACATACTAATTTGAAAACGAAAGATTTAATTGCAGAAGCAATCTCCCTTCCAGTTGGGGGAAATAGGGGACGCTCTCAACTTTTCAACTTGCTTCTTGTTTTAAGACATGTTATCTGAATTACATGCCAAGAAAATCACGAATTGATGCTCCGGGAGCATTACACCATATTATTGTCAGGGGAATTGAAAAGAGAAGAAT
>JAYENE010000519.1:0-7922 GCA_034721935.1 Thermodesulfobacteriota bacterium | reverse complement strand
TGCCCACAGTAGCCGAGCGGGAGTATGCGTGCCGGGCCGGGAGTACAACTCCATTTTCATTTGGCAGGTGTTTATCGACCGATCAGGCCAATTATGACGGTAATTATCCTCTGGTCGGATGCTCAAAGGGAAAAGACAGAGAAAAGACAGTTTCTGTGGCAAGTTTTTCGCCAAATGCGTGGGGACTTTATGACATGCACGGCAATGTCTGGGAATGGTGTCAGGATCGGTTCGGTGATTATTCTTCCGGTTCTGTGACTGATCCGAAAGGGCCTTCATCGGGCTCCGGCCGGGTGCGCCGCGGCGGTAGCTGGTTCAACGACGCTGGCTACTGCCGTTCAGCGAATCGTAGCTACAATTCGCCGGGCCTCCACTTCTTCAGCCTGGGCTTTCGCCTTTCCAGGACCTTTTAGGTTTTGGATTTTTACCTTTTTACCTTTTGGAAAAATCCTGCGAAGCAGGATCAAAGCAAAGCAGAATTTTACAGGGTGAATCTTTTGGAAGAAAAGCGGAGGCATTCGTAAGATGCTTGCGAAGCGAAGCCGCAAAGCATCTTATGAACAGCCGGAGCGTTCGGGAGTTACTATTGAGACAGGGGTAAAGGATTCAAAACAATAAGCGGGGTGCAGGCGCGGCATGCCCTGCTCGCGATTTCCCCCCTCGTTCCCAGGCTCCTGCTTCTGGTCTGGGCTTCTCATTTCTACGCTGAAGTTTGGAAACAAGGGAAAGGCCGAAAGTCAACAGAATATTGATAGGAGACATACCTCTTTTCAGGACGAAATAATCAAAAAAACAAAGGAAAACAGCCAATGAAAAAATATCCCATTGGAATCCAGAGTTTTGAAAAAATAAGATCAAGTAATTTCTATTACGTGGATAAAACCAAGTTTGTTTATAATCTAATTAAAGAAGAATCCGGTTATTATTTTCTCTCCCGTCCCAGAAGATTCGGGAAAAGCCTTTTTCTCGACACATTGCACCAGGCATTTGCAGGCAGGAAAGAATATTTTAAAGGCCTGTTTCTTGAAGATAACTGGAACTGGGATGAGCAATTGCCTGTGCTGCATATCAGTTTTGGGGCTGGTATCTTCAAGGACGCTGACAGTCTGAATTTGCGTTTTAATTATCTTCTTTCAGGATTTGCAGAAGAATATAAAGTTAACTTAAAAGGAAAAAATATAAGTGACAGGTTTGATGAGCTTGTTAAAAAAATATCTGAAAAACAGAATCAAAAAGTTGTAATCCTGATAGACGAATACGACAAACCAATCCTTGATAACATCGATAAACCTGAATCAGCTATTGAGATCAGAGAACGACTCAAAAATTTCTATTCTGTTATCAAGGATCTGGACAGTTATCTCAAATTTGTATTCATCACCGGAGTTTCCAGGTTCAGCAGGGTGAGTATTTTCAGCGGTCTGAACAATCTTGAAGATATCAGCCTTGGCTATCGTTATTCAGCAATTTGCGGTTATACCCAGAACGAGCTTGAAACAGTATTTGAGGAACCTCTTAAACGCGCTGATATGAATGCAATCAAAGAGTGGTATAATGGTTATAATTTTTTGGGTGAACCTGTTTACAATCCATTTGATATTCTGCTTTATTTAAAAACAGGCGAATTCCGAAACTACTGGTTTGAAACAGGCACACCTTCTTTTTTGATAAAACTTATTCAGGACAAAAAATATTATGTCCCGGATCTTGAGTCTTTTAATGCAGGAGATGAAATCCTGAGCAGTTTTGAGATCGATAATCTATCTCTTGAGACAGTTCTTTTTCAGACAGGCTATGTTACCATAAAAAATCGGTCTGAACTCGATTCTGAACATGTTTACACGCTCTCATATCCTAATCTTGAAGTTAAAAAAAGCCTGAACAGATATATCCTTAAATCTTTCAGCCAGGTACCCATTTCCTATAGAACAAAAACCTGGATTAATATTCGAAAAGCCCTTGCCGCGGGTGATCTTGAAAGTGTAAATGAAAATTTTCATTCCTTTTTTGCCTCAATTCCCCATGACTGGTACAGAAAAAACAGAATCTCAGAATATGAAGGATATTATGCGTCAATTTTTTATGCTTATTTTACTGCGACAGGTCTTGATGTAACTGCTGAAGACACAACCAATCAGGGAAGAATTGATTTAACAATAAAACTTGATGATAAAATTTATATAATTGAGTTCAAGGTGATTGAGGTTGATAAAACAAAAGGAACCGCCCTTGAACAGATAAAAAGGAAAAAATATTCTGAAAAGTATCAGCAAAAAGGGAAAAAAATCTATCTTGTCGGAATAGAATTCAGCAAGGATGATAAAAATATAAAAAATTTTATGTGGGAGGAAGAAGTCGGAGCTTCCGGGTAATTGCGTTCCCGCGCAGGATAAATGTATGCTGCTTTGGTGGATTCGCTTAATCCACCCTACGATTTACTATATGCCAAAGTGAAGTTTGTAGCTTGTAGGGTGGATCAAGCAAAGCGAATCCACCGAAAACTCTCAACCCAAGCTACGGACCGAAGCAAAAGAACGAGTATATTCACCGGAATCCTGTAGAACGGGGTTATGTTGATCAGGCAGAACATTGGCGTTACTTCAGCGCAAGAAATTATCAGGGTATGGATGGGTTGCTGGAGGTTTGTAAGCAATGGTAAAGGTATACGTTCCCACCCAGGAGCGTGGGAACGAGGGAACGAGGGAACGAGGGAACGAGGGAACGAGGGAAAATACACGTATATCAGTGCGAACTATGTAGGAGTAAGATGAGAATATTGCGAAAATATGCAATTTTAGGCTATTTGCTTTTATCGTTATTACTTTTGACTACGTCGTTTACTGGATGTGGCTTATCTACATATTCTCCATTAGGCTCAAAAGATTTAGCTCCATTATCAGGTCATTACAAATATCCATTGAAGGTTGCTGTTATAACAGGCAATGTGAAAGATTATAAATTTACTCCTGATAGACGAAGACGTGCTTACGTTCGTTGTGGTGGAATATACTATTATAATTGTTTCTTTTACTTCGTTAGAACATGTAAGGATTTTTTCCCAAGGGTATTCGATCAAGTCGACTTTGTGGAGGAATATCCCTCTGATATTAACGAATATCACTTAATACTAAAATTGCTTCCAAAACACGTTAATGATGTAACAAAAGACGGTAGTAAATACGCTGAACTAAAAATGGACGCTGATATTGTCTTTTATAAGGTCAACAGAGAAACATTATTGCACCTAAACTTTGAAGGACGGGGAATAAGTGATGAAGGTACAAAAAAGGTTAAATATCGTAGCAATTTAGATGAAAAAGGAAAACGTTGTGTATCAAAAATGTTGAATTACTTTAGTGCAGCAAAAAATGTAACCGGGAGTATTTTTCGCCAGTTGGCAAGTAAATTAACGCAACACCCAAACAAAATTGACGAATACGTCAACTATTTAGCCAGATTAAAGCAAGAAGAAATAAGGAAAAATGCTCTCCCCGCCAACCTCATCGCCCAGATTCAATACTCCGACAAAACATCCCTCCTCCCCAACAACACCATCGACGCAGGCGAACAATCCACAATCACCGCCACCATCACAAACTCCGGCAAAGGCGCCGCTTTTGATGTGAAACTGAATACGAAATGCGACTTTCCCTGTATAGACTTCGATAAAGTCATTCATATCGGAGACATCCCTCCTCGTGAATCCAAAAAGCTAAATGTGAAGCTTTATGGCCGGTTGGATCTAAAAGACGGGACCGCTCCCTTCCTGCTTCAGTGCACTGAAAAGCGGGGCTTTGATTCCGAAAAGATAAAACTCAGTATTCCCACAGCCCACCTGGAAAAACCTGACATTGTTATAGTTGATTACAAGATCAACGATGGCAATACTGGCCTTGCGAGCGGAAACGGCAATGGAATCCCTGAAAACGGGGAGACCATTGAGCTTACGGCCTTTGTAAAAAACAATGGCGTAGGTCGGGCCATCAAGGTTGATCTGGGCATTGCTTCCATCAATTCCGGTCTTGAGGTGACCAGAAAACAGACCGAGATTGCACAGATACTGCCTGGCCAGACCATGAGCGGTAAGCTGGCCTTTGTTATTCCCAGGACATATTCTGGCGGTGATATCAGGGTGGCTCTCAAGGCCTCCGATGTGAGAGGCGCTTCTGATGGAGTGAAAAAATTGGCCTTGAATCTGAACACTATACGTCCGGTCCTAGCTTATTCCTACAATATCAATGACCGAAACAGCAATGGCTTTGTGGAAAACGGGGAGACTTGCGAGCTGGAAATTCGAGTTGCCAACAAAGGACAGATGGAGGCCAGAAGAATCTTAATAAAGGTTGACTCCGCAGATCTTGCCTTTTCAAAAAATCGCTATGAATTCGACCGGCTTGAAACAGGCTCCGCGAACATGCCTGCCCGGTTCTCTTTTACAGTTCCCAGAACACTGGAAAAAGAATCCGTTGATGTCAAGATTCAGTTGACGCAGGCTGAGTTTCTCAGTCTCACAGAGAACATCAATATCCCCATAAAGGTATCCCGACCCGAATTTGCAATAAGCCATCAGATCCTTGATCCCAATGGCAATGGCGTTATTGAGCAAGGGGAGAGCGTTGAACTGGTAGTGAGGGTCAAGAACACAGGTCAGCTCGATGCAGCGGATGTCAATCTAAGTATCAATATCGATCAAAAAGGCATTATACTGACCAGCGCCAGAGAGTTTTCCATTGGCCGTATCCAAGCCGGACGGGAAAGCGATCCCGTAAGATTTATGCTTACTGTTCAAAGGTCGGTCCCAGCCGGTGATTTGCCTGTAAATTTCAAGATCACCCAGAAAGATTTCAAATCCAGGAACCTTGTGCTGGCCTTGAATGTTGCTCCTGAGAAGGCCAGAGAGATCACTGTGGCCGGCCGGAAACCGGCATCAGATTATAGGCCCGTATCCCCGGCAGGCCGGTTTAAGATGGCTCCACATGTTGTGATCACTACTCCCAGGGACGGAAAGCGGGTGGTCACCAATACTATTGACCTGCGGGGCATTGCCGCGGATGACAGGGGCGTGGTTTCCGTTGATATAAATGTCAACGGCAGAAGGATCGACCTGCATGATCGTGGCATAGCTGTCAAGGGAGAGAATACACAGCGCGAGTTCTATGCGGTAGTGCCTTTAAGAACCGGTAGAAATGAGATTGTAGTCACGGCCTTAGACAATGAGAACCTGACAAGTGAACCTAAAAGCATAACCGTGTTTTACGAAAAGGAAAAAGGAGAGATATGGGCGGCCGTAATCGGCATAAACAACTACCGCCATGTTCAAAAGCTCGACTATGCCAGGAATGATGCTTCTGCTTTTGCCGATTATCTCAGGACCAATCTTGACATAGAAGCCGATCATCTATTTGAGCTTTACGATAGTCAAGCAACAAAGCGGAACATTCAGTCTCTTCTCGGAACACAGATCAGGAGCAAAGCAGGACATGAAGATACAGTCATCATCTTTTTTGCCGGACACGGAGCTCCCGAAGAGAGTGAAATGAGTCTGGATGGCGACGGCATAGAGAAGTACATTCTGCCCTGTGATGCAAACACAACGGATCTTTACACCACTGCTATTCCCATGGATGAAATTGCTCGAATATTCAGAAGAATAAAGGCCGAAAGGGTCATCCTGCTCGCTGATTGCTGTTACAGCGGCCAGACCGGAGGAAGGACTATATTATCCAGAACCAGAGCCAATATCTCGGATGCTTTTCTGGACAGATTATCCAGGGGAAAAGGAAGGATCATCATTACCGCAAGCAGCGCCAGCGAGGTGAGCAAGGAATCCGATGATCTCAAGCATGGTTATTTTACCTACTATCTCCTCAAAGGGTTAAAAGGAGCAGCCGATGTGGATGGGGACAGATTTATTGATGTTAATGAGATATCCAGTTATCTCAATCGCGAGGTCCCAAAAGCCACAGGCCAGAGACAACACCCTGTAAAGAAGGGCGAGACAGAAGGCCAGGTTGTGATCGGAAGGGTGAGGTAGCCGCGAGATTAAGGAATTGCTGAAAAATTATGACTTTTGAAAGAATGAAAAAAACAAACATTAAAACGAGGAAACCACTATGCGTTTTTTCAATACCGCTGGACCTGTTAATCGCAAAAATCATTACTGCTTATCTCCATTAAACAGGTTTGACCTGGAAGAAATACTTTCTCTGATAAATCAGGAAAAGTATTTTGTTTTGCATGCTCCGAGACAAACCGGTAAAACGACGTGCCTGCTTGCTTTGATGGAGCATCTGAATGCCGGCGGTCAATATCGATGTCTCTACTTCAATGTAGAATCTGCTCAGGCTGCGAGAGAGGATGTGCGGCAAGGCATGAGAACAATCATGGATGAAATGGCATCCAGCGCCATTGATTTTCTGGATGATAATTTTCTTGAATCCCACTGGTTACAGGTATTGGAGAAGAGTGGTGAATACGGAGCCATGAACAAAATGCTATCTCTTTGGGCCAAAGAAAGTTCACTGCCGCTTGTGATTCTCATAGACGAAATAGATTCGCTTGTAGGCGATACTCTGATTTCGATTTTACGACAATTGCGAACGGGGTATTCCAAACGTCCGGCATCCTTTCCACAAACTATCATCCTGTGCGGTGTTCGGGATGTTCGAGATTACAGAATACGCTCAACACAGGAAAAGGCGATTATTACTGGTGGAAGCGCCTTTAATATCAAGGCCAAATCCTTGAGGTTGGGAGATTTTTCCAGGGAAGAGGTATTTTCCCTTTATAGTCAGCATACAGAGGAAACCGGCCAGGTGTTTGAAAACAAAGCGCTGGAGCTGGTCTGGAACCTGACACAGGGGCAGCCATGGTTGGTGAACGCTCTTGGCTATGAAGCCTGTTTTGATATGAAGGATGGGCGTGATCGAACCAGACCGATTACAGTGGATATGATCGGGGAAGCCAAAGAGAACATCATTCTGAGGAGAGATACACATATTGATCAACTGGCAGACAAGCTGGAGGAAGAGCGTGTAAGGCGTGTCATCGAACCGATATTGGCAGGTGGTGAGCAGCCCGAGCAGATTCCCGTGGATAATATTTACTATGTTCGCGACCTGGGGCTGATTCGGACAGAGGGGCAGATACGAATTGCGAACAGAATATATCAGGAGATCATACCGAGAGAACTGACTTATAGCACACAGTTGACTATCAGCCATGATCCAATATGGTATATTTGTCCTGAAGACAGTCGTCTGAATATGGATAAGCTTTTAACTGCTTTCCAGGAATTCTTTCGAAAGCACTCGGAGTACTGGGTCGAAAGATTCGATTACAAAGAAGCTGGCCCTCAACTTTTGCTCCAGGCGTTTCTTCAGAGAATTGTTAATGGTGGAGGCCATGTAGAGCGAGAGTACGGCATAGGACATATGAGGACTGATCTGCTTGTGATTTGGCCGTATCCTGCCGGTGTACAAGAGATTGTGTTGGAGTTAAAAATACTGTATAACTCCCTGGAACGAACTATAAAGGATGGTCTTAGCCAAACCTTGAATTATATGGATAAATGCGGAACGGATGAGGGACATCTCGTTATTTTTGATCGGAGCAAAGAAAAAATCTGGGACGAGAAGATATTTCAGCAAGAGGAGATGTACCAGCAAAAAAAGATAAAGGTGTGGGGAATGTGAGCTTAACTTCTTTATTTGAGTAAGCAGCAATGGCATCTTATTGCATAGAGTGAACAGTTGGGTCGAGATATTGCCAGTTTCAAATCTTAGGGTTCGGCAAGGAATAAGTTCGCAATTTCAGGCGTTGAGGCGCTCGGCTGACAAGGCGCGAAAAAGCATGAATATCAAGCATATTCAGAATTTTCGGAACGCAGTCAGGCGTGATGCATCGGCGCCTGAAATGTGAAG
>JAYENE010000518.1:0-1753 GCA_034721935.1 Thermodesulfobacteriota bacterium | reverse complement strand
AACTTAACCAAAGAATTAGACAAAAATGGCATTTTAAACCTGGTTCTTTCTTAACGATTTCTAATTCCTTCAAACAGTTTCCTGCTTTAAATCTGATCACACCCGAAGCTTGATTTCAGATGGTTTGTTGCATAACGCTAAAGTATTACAAAACTGGTAATACTTGCAGGTTCAAAAAAAGCCATAAATATTGCATTGAAAAAAGACAGATCGGAAAATCGCCTTTCAGGGCTGGCAAACAGGCTGCAGAAGCCATCTTTTATTCTTTAACCGTAATAGTTCACCGCCCGCTTCGCTCAAGACGCAGAGGACGCTGAGGTTGTTTTTTTTATTGCTTTCCGTTGAACGGTAGTGTGGGATAGCTATCATCTTTTTTATGCTCTGCGTGATGCAGGTGTGACTATTGCCGACCGTGAACAAGTTACTCTCTGTACTCGCCCCCTGGAACGCTTGGGATGGTCCCTCGCCCCGCAGCGGTATTCCTCGCGATATTACTCCGACCTTATTACCGCTGATCGAACGTCCCGAAGCATTGGTGCTGACAGGAATCCGCCGGGGCGGAAAATCGACCATTATGTTTCAACTGGTCGAAGCGCTTGTTGCAAAAGGCACAGACAGGACCTCAATCCTTTACGTTAATTTTGACGAACCCGCTATCAAGCCCAGGCGGGGTACGGCATTGCTGGAAGAGATCTATCAGGCATTTCGTGAGCGGCTATGTCCCAGAGGGCGCGTTATTGTGTTTTTAGACGAAGTTCAGCATGTTCCCGAGTGGGAACGGTGGGTGAACGGACGGCTCATAACTGAAAACATAAGTATTGTTGTCTCAGGTTCATCCGCTCAGTTGATGAGTCGTGAAATTGCAACTATGTTGACCGGGCGCAATATCACTGTACGAATCTTTCCGCTTTCTTTCTCCGAGTATATCCGTTTCAAGGGTGTGGATATCTCTACGGGAAACAGGCTGTTGCTGGAAAAACAGCGCCACGTTCTTCGCCACGAATTGCATAATTTTTTGCAATGGGGCTGCTTTCCTGAAGTTACTCTGGAACAGTCCGATGAAGTTCGAGCGTGGCTGTTGTCTCAGTATTTGGACGACATACTGTTTAAGGACGTTGTTATGCGGCATCAAATCAGGGATGTTCGTTTGCTGAGAGACATGGCAGTGTATTTGCTTACCCATACCGCATGCAGAACGACATTGCAATCGCTGCGAAAAACGTTTGGTATCTCGCTTGATATGGCACGCGCCTATTTGACCTACTTGCAAGAACCTTATCTGATCGGCGAGGTTCGTTCCTATGCCCGATCATTGAAGGCGCAGCAAGTTGCGCCAAGAAAAATTTATGCAGGCGATTTGGGACTGCGGCATGTTGCTGCGCTAACTTTTGATGAAGATATTGGGTGTTTGGAAGAAACGGCTGTATTTCATGCGCTGGAAATGAGGAAACAGGACTTGTTCTACTTCGCACAGCAATCAGGTGAGGTTGATTTTCTGGTGTGTTGTGGTCTCAAGGCACAGGAGATGATTCAGGTTACTTACTCCGACCTGTCCGAAGAAAAGATAAGAACACGTGAACTTGGCCCCCTGACAGCGACAGACATCTTTCCTGGTTCAGTGCGCACGCTTAGGGCTCGACAAAAAATAACTTCACATTTCAGGCGCTGATGCATCCCGCCTGACTGCGTTGCGAAAATTCTGAATATGCTTGATATTCATGCTTTTTCGCGCCTTGTCAGCCGAGCGCCTCAA
>JAYENE010000517.1:0-7951 GCA_034721935.1 Thermodesulfobacteriota bacterium | reverse complement strand
GCTTTTTATAAAAGGATTGCTCTAAGTTATTTCTTTACGCTCACTTATGTGCGAGTTTCAGCCGTTCTTAAATTTAATTGTCCGCTGCCTCAGGTTGACCAGATAATGAGTTTGTAAATTTCTGTCCATGCACAATATTGCGGAAGGATTCGATTCGGAGACAAACCCAGAGTTTGTTCGCTTTCTTAGGTATGCGAAGCGATCTTGTACTGAAGTTCAGAGTGAGCTTTACGTAGCAATGGGTCAGCAATACATTACGAACACTGAGTTTCAGGATGTGTATGACCATGCCGGACGCACCCGCTCTGTCATTCGTGGTTTCATCAATTACTTAGCAGCCTACGAGCAAGGTCAACGAAAGAAAGGAAACCCTGAACCCTGAACCTGTGAACCTGTGAACGATTACCCTTAATGAAAGGAGATATTATGAATGCAGTAAAAATCATGCCATGTCTTGACATGAAAGATGGACGCATAGTCAAGGGTATACATTTTGTGGATTTGAAAGATGCGGGTGATCCCGTAGAAAATGCAGCGTTTTATGAAAAGGAAGGAGCTGATGAGCTGGCAATTCTGGATATAGCCGCAACATCAGAAAATCGAAAGAGCAGACTGGAATGGGTTAAAAATGTTTCATCAGTAATTACCGTCCCGTTGACGATGGGCGGCGGTATTGCCTCCCTGGAAGATATTGAAATGGTTCTCGATGCTGGCGCTGATAAAGTTTCTATTAATAGCGCTGTTGTCCAGAGCCCCGAGCTGGTCAGACGGGCGGCAAAAGCCTTTGGCTCCGAGAAGGTGACTATAGCTATCGATGCCAGGAGGAATAAGGAGATGCCATCCGGATTCGAACTGGTTGTCTCTGGAGGAACCAAACCAACAGGCAAAGATGCTTTGGCCTGGGCCAAACAGTGTCAGGAACTTGGCGCCGGCGTTATTCTGCCAACCAGCATGGATGGTGATGGGACCCAAGCTGGATACGATTTGGAATTTACAAAGGCTATTTCAGATGTTGTAGACCTGCCGGTGATCGCTTCTGGCGGCGCTGGAAAGCTGGAGCATTTTTATGAGGCGGTTGTTCAGGGTGGCGCACAAATTTTATTAGCAGCCTCTGTCTTTCATTATCGCATCTTTAGCATCAGAGAGGTCAAGGAATATCTGCAAAAAAAGGGGTTGCAAGTCAATTTGTGAGAGTTACAGAATACCTTTAATTCCTCAATTCCTAAATTCGTAATTAAGCGAAGCGAATCCCTAAATTCCCAAATTATGAATTTTAAATTAACAATTGAATATGATGGAACTGAATATCAAGGCTGGCAAAGGCAAAAGAACGGACGCACAATTCAGGAAGTAATTGAAACCGCAATTAATACCATGACCCGCGAGAAGGTTTCTCTGACAGGCTCCGGCAGGACCGATGCCGGAGTGCATGCTTTGGGCCAGACGGCAAGTTTTCACTGTAACACAGAGATTGGCCCTGAAACCTTTCAAAAGGGCCTAAACAGTCTTGTGCCGGATGATATTGTAATAAAGGAATGCTGCCTAATTGATGATAAATTTCATGCAAGGTATGACGCAAAAAGCAAAACATATCATTACAAAATATTAAATCAAAGACTTAATTCCGCCATCAACCGGCGCTATGTATGGCATATACGCAAAATGCTCAATTTGGAAGCTATGCGCTCGGCGATCCGCCACATAGCTGGAACTCATGACTTCAAAGCATTTGAAGGCTCCGGCAGTCCAAGATCAAACACGATCAGAACCATAATAAATGCAACCCTTATTGAATTGGATCAAAACAATCTATGTTTTCAAATAGAGGGCAACGGGTTCCTGCGATATATGGTGCGTAATATTGTCGGAACTCTGATGGAGGTGGGGCTTGGTAAAATCACCTCCGATGATTTTAAAACAATACTGCTTTCAAAGGATCGAAGCCGCGCAGGGGCAACAGCTCCTCCGCATGGGTTGTTTCTCGTTAATGTTAAATATTAAAAAATATGTGACGGTTCAGGGTTCAGGGTTCAGGGTTCAGAGGTTTAAAGGCTTGGGTCATTTCAAACTGCGTATTGCAGGAGCCGATGTCCTCATCGGCCCGTTTGGCCTTTTTATAACCCTGAACTGTGAACTTTTGAACTATGAACTATTACAAAAGATATTTTTATGGAGGCCGGCTTTTGCAAGATTTTATTGTATGGGCGGAAGTTGATCTTAAAGCCATAGCACATAATGTTCGTGAATTGAGGCGAATAACAAACCCTGATTCTCGCCTTATGGCTGTTGTAAAGGCCAATGCATACGGCCATGGCCTTATCGAGGTGGCGGGGAAGGCATTGGAAAGCGGCGCCCAGGCTCTGGGTGTGGCAAGAGCAAGCGAAGGCATTCAACTCAGAAACGCGGGTTTTGACGCATCTATTCTAATTTTCAGCTATACTCCTCCTGGTCTGGCCAAAGAGCTTATTGAGTTTGGTCTGACACAAACAGTCTATTCATACAAAACAGCTAAGGCCCTGTCTGCCGCAGCGAGTTCATTTACTAAAAAGATCAAGGTGCATCTTAAGGTGGACACCGGGATGGGGAGGCTCGGTGTGCTGCCTGATTGTTTCCGTACTTTGCAATCAGACCGGGACTTTGATAATACTGTGCATGAGGTAGAATCAATTGCGCGTCTTAAAAACCTTGAAATTGACGGCATATATACCCATTTTGCCATCGCTGACAGCACGGATATCTCTTATACCGAAAAGCAGCTTGAAATATTTATGGGCTTTCTTGATCAGCTTAAACGCGCAGGCCTGGAATTTCCTGTCAGACATGCCGCCAACAGCGCAGCAGTAATAAATATGCCTGAAACACATCTTGATATGGTTCGCACCGGCATATCGATTTATGGTTTCTACACATCTGATAATGTGGATAAAAGCCGGATTGATCTGAAGCCGGCCATGGAGCTTAAAGCAAGGATAATTCATTTAAAAAAGGTCCCGGCCGGATTTAAGGTCAGTTATGGAATTACATACAAGACCGAAAAGGCCACAACCATTGCTACTGTGCCCATCGGGTATGCAGACGGATTTAACCGCCTGCTGTCTTCCCGGGGCCATATGCTGGTTTGCGGACGCAGAGCGCCGATCATTGGCCGTGTATGCATGGATATGACAATGTTAGATGTTGGAGACATCCCGGAGGTTTCGCTTGAAGATGAGGTGGTAATTTTCGGCAGGCAGGGAGATGCTTCTATAACGGTTGATGAAATAGCTTCCAGCATCAACACAATTAATTACGAGATTATATCTACAATAGCGGATCGTGTTCCAAGAATTTATTTGCAATAAGAATATTACAATATAATTAAGGAGAAAAGAAGTTAGCCCCTTTTCTAAGATGGGTCCAGTACCCCTCTGAACACCGGTTATGCGTTTTACAAAACAGCGAGTTTTTGAATATGAACATACCTGACAAAATCATAAAATTGATTGAGACTTTCGATTATAATTTAGAAATGTATAAGAAAGGTTCATATAATGAAACCCAGGTGCGTCTTGAATTCATAAATCCTTTTTTTGAAACATTAGGCTGGGATATTACTAATAAACAAGGCAATGCCGAAGCGTACAAAGAAGTAATTCATGAAGATGCTATAAAAATCGGCGGTATCACAAAAGCACCTGATTATTGTTTTCGCATAGGCGGTGTTCGTAAATTCTTTCTGGAAGCAAAAAAACCCGCTGTAAATATCAAAAAAGATATACACCCTGCATATCAGTTGCGCCGTTATGGATGGAGTGCTAAGCTGCCTCTAAGTATTCTAACAGACTTTGGTATCTTATTTAAATTTCATGGTAAATTTTGAAAAATGCAAATTGCCAGATTTATAACTACCTTATTTTAAAACAAATCTGATTTTCAGAAGATTTGAAAATTGCGATTTACCATGAAATTTAAAGAGGATACAGACTTTGAAGAATTTGCAGTTTATGACTGCCGTGTAAAACCCGCTAAAACAGATAAAGTATCACATTCACGTATTCTCTATATGAAATACACTGATTATATAGAGCGCTGGGATGAACTCGTAAATATTTTTTCTCCTAAAGCGATTTTAAAGGGTTCCTTTGATAAATATGTAAAATCCAAAAAAAACTAAAAAAGGTACTGCTGAGGTTGACAAAGCTTTCTTACAGGAAATTGAGCGTTGGCGTGAACTTCTATCTCGTAATATTGCTTTGCGTAATCCGAACCTTACCCAGAGAGAACTTAATTTTGCTGTTCAACAGACAATTGACAGGGTTATTTTTCTCCGTATTTGCGAAGATCGTGGCATTGAAAATTATGGCAGATTAATGGCTTTGCAAAATGGAAACAATGTTTACAAACGATTATTTCAACTTTTTCGCAAGGCGGATAATAAATATAATTCAGGCTTGTTCTATTTCAAAAAAGAAAAAAAACGTGATAATTTCGACAACCTTACCCCAAGCCTGACTATTGATGACAAGACCTTAAAAGACATCTTCAAAAATTTATACTATCCCGACAGCCCTTATGAATTTTCAGTTTTACCTGCCGATATATTAGGGCAGGTATATGAACAATTTCTTGGTAAAATCATCCGTCTGACACCGAAACATCAGGCAAAAATAGAGGAAAAACCGGAAGTAAGAAAAGCCGGCGGTGGTTATTATACGCCTACATACATAGTCAATTACATCGTAAAGCAAACCATAGGAAAACTTGTTGAAAATAAAAAGCCGGGGCCGAGAGGTGGTGTAAGCAAATTAAAAATATTAGACCCTGCATGTGGTTCAGGTTCTTTTTTGCTTGGAGCATACCAGTATTTACTTGATTGGCATCGCGACCAATACGTGAACGATAGGCCGGAAAAATGGGCCAAAGGCAAAACTCCCCGTCTTTACCAAACTTATAAAGGAGAATGGCGATTAACAACTGATGAAAGAAAACGAATTCTTTTAAACAATATTTATGGTGTTGATATTGATCCGCAAGCCGTTGAAGTAACAAAGTTATCCCTTTTGCTGAAAGTATTGGAAGGTGAAGATGAACAGAGCATTGGTAAGCAAATGGCATTGTTCCAAGAGCGAGTATTTCCTGATTTAGCAAATAATATTAAGGGGGTAGTCAGTTAGCTCCTCCTGTGCTATTCTGTCATGCATGATAAAAGGAGGAGGTTTTCCAAATACTTACCGCGAGTTTGTGCAACTTTTTCCCGATGACAATGCATGTGGCGTTTACTTGGAGCAATTGCGGTGGCCAGATGGCTTTTGTTGCCCTGCATGCAAGGGATGCGGGGCGCCTTGGCGTCAAACACGTGGACGTCTGGTCTGTTCCGCGTGTCGTCATCAAACATCCGTGACGGCTGGCACGATTCTGGAAAAAACGCGGACACCGCTGACGACTTGGTTTGAAGCCGCTTGGCACCTTACAACTGCTAAGAATGGCCTTTCGGCCAAAACCTTGGAACGAACCTTGGGCACTAGTTATCGGACGGCATGGGCCATTCTCCAGCGTTACCGTGTAGCGATGGTACGAAGCGAACGAGAGCAATTGTTTGGTGTAGTCGAAGTCGATGAAGCCCTCGTCGGTGGCGTCGTGCAGGGTGGAAAGCGCGGGCGTGGAGCCAGTAAGTCCATTGTCGCAATAGCTGTTGAGATCAAGGAACCTAAAGGTTTTGGGCGTATCAGAATGCGTCATATTCCAGAAGCCTCTTTTGCTCATCTTCAGCCCTTTATTAGGGACGTCGTGGAAAAAGGAGCAACAGTCCGGACAGACGGCTGGAAAGGATACAATGGCCTGTCCAAACACAATTACATACATGAGAGGACCATACTTTCCTCATCAGACGATCCTGCTCATGTTTTGATGCCAGGTGTGCATCGGGTAGCAAGCCTTCTCAAACGATGGATATTGGGCACTCATCAAGGATCTTTTGTCCCTGCCCACATCCAATCGTACTTGGAAGAATTTACATTTCGGTTCAACCGGCGTAACTCACGCAGTCGGGGACTTGTTTTTCGTCGTCTTATGGAGCAAGCTGTAGTTACCCCACCGGTAACCGAAACTGAAGTGACTTTCGGCTATGACTGGAGCCGGAGTCGAGGCAAGAGGAGCTAACCGACTACCCCCTTAATATTAAATGTGGAAATTTTCTTATCGGGCCTGATTTCTATGAGAATCAGCAGATGAGCTTGCTTGATGATGAAGAAATATATCGGCTTAACGCTTTTGATTGGGAATCCGAATTTTCTGAGATTATGAAGAAAGGTGGTTTTGATGCGGTGATTGGGAACCCGCCGTATGGGTTCCATCAAATACACGAGAATTTTGTAAAGCCATATTTTAAGAAAAAATTTGTATCGTCTTCAGGCAGTTTTGAGCATTACTTTCTTTTTTATGAAAAGTCGCTCAAATTACTTAAAAGGAATGGCTTACATGGTTTTATTGTTCCGGTTACATGGTTAACAATTCCGTCAGCACAATCATTGCGAAAAATGATATTAGACAATTACTGGATCAAAGAAATATGTTGGCTTCCAGAATTAGTATTTGAGAATGCTCAAGTAAATACTTTAGTCTCTATTATTCAATATTCTTCCAACAATAAAAATGTAGCCATAAAAATTTACGACACATTAGGTTTTCAAAATCCTGCTAAAAGAGAGAGAAATTCCAAACAATCAAATTTTATAAATTCAGACTATTATATCGCAATTTTTGAAGGAAGCCAGGATAGTAAGGTAATTCAGAAGATCAATTCACTTTCTATCCCCTTAAAAGATATTGCAAAGCCATGCTCGGGTTATAATCCGTATGAAGTTGGAAAAGGGCAAGCCCCAAAAGGTGGCCCACAGACAATAGAAACCGTCAAAACAAAGCCGTATCATTCCGAAGAGAACATAGGCGATGAATGGAGACCTAAAATTATCGGGCGAAATTTAGATCGTTATCATGTAAATGTTACTCAAAAGCGCTGGATTAAATATGGCCCTTGGTTAGCAGCTCCGAGAGATCCTGAAAATTTTAAAGGAAAGAGAATTTTAGTACAAGAAATCACAGGCGGAAAGAAAAAAAGGATTGTAGCAGCATATTATGAAAACGAATTGTATTATAGCCGAGATGTTATTCCTGTTAAGATAGCCAATAAATTCCCACATCCGTTTTATTTGCTGAGTATAATAAATTCATTGTTTATAAGTTGGTACCACCTTAAAAGAAATCCTAAAGCTCAAAAAGGGCTTTCCCCAAAAGTATTAGTGTCAGACTTAAAAAAATTACCAATACCGAATCCTGTTATTAATAGTATTGAATTTAAAACTCAACATGACCATATGGTTTTGTTGGTAACAAAAATAATGGATTTAAAGAAACAAATGTATGATGCAAAATTATCTCATATCAAAACTACAATTCAACGCCAAATTGAGTCTACAGACAAACAAATAGATCAATTGGTTTATAAACTGTATAAGTTAACTGATGAAGAAATAAAAATAGTAGAATCGGAAACTTAAAAATGCATAACCCGGCGGTCGAGCGGATTCAAATCAGATTATGAAAATTTACAGCCAACGAAAATCTGCACCAAAAAGGCAGTTGCTTTATCATTTCGATGAATTGATTCGTAGTAGATTGCTCACTGTTCTAAATGGTTTTGTAACGGAGCCTTTTTTAAATTTCCTAAGTCAATTAGGCTTTGAAATAATGAAAGCCTATGGATATATGGCACATTCCTCTTTCGAAGTTGCGAGGGCAAGTGATGATCCAGTAATAGAGCATTTCTTTCGTTGCGATAATGAGCAGGTACTTGACTTTCTGGAACTGGCTTTTCGTCAGAGTAAGTATCACGGAGGTAAAGAAGGAGTTGATTCAATAAATAGCGTTTTGCAGGACTCTGCAATAGGATATAGATTTTCAACTTTTCCACAAA
>JAYENE010000516.1:2930-7976 GCA_034721935.1 Thermodesulfobacteriota bacterium | reverse complement strand
CGTATCAAGGACGTTTCCAGTATCGGCGGAGTCAGGGATAACCAGTTGGTAGGCTATGGCATGGTAGTTGGTCTGGCTGGAACCGGTGACGATATTGAGAACGGATTCACAAAGGAAACCCTTGCCAATATGTTGAGCAGACAGGGGCTTGGGATGAAGAAAGCGGCCAGAAAGGACCTGAGTTCAGATAATGTGGCATCAGTTATGATCAGCGCCGAGCTTCCTCCATTCGCCAAGGTGGGATCGAGAATAGATGTTATGGTTTCCTCTATCGGTGATGCAGATAGCCTGCGGGGAGGGACTCTTCTTATGACGCCGCTCAAGGGGGCGGACGGCAGGGTCTATGCAGTGGCACAGGGGGCGGTATCTATAGGAGGTTTTGCCGCAGGCGGGGGAGGTGCTAAAGTTTCCAAGAATCACCCGACTGTTGGCCGGATTACAAACGGTGCCTTTATCGAGAGGGAATTGGAGTACAATTTTGAAAACAGGAAGTCGCTTTCCATAAATCTTTATAGACCTGATTTTACGACTGCAACAGGGGTGGCCACGGCCATAAATGGTGTTATGACGGGTGTGGAAGCAGAGCTTGTTGATTCATCTACTATTACTGTAAATATAAAGGAATCTTTTAAGGAAAGTATAGTGAAGCTTGTCTCGATTATTGAAAACATTAATGTTGCGGTTGATTCCCCTGCAGTTGTGGTCATAGATGAGAAGACCGGAACGATTGTTATGGGAGAAAATGTAAGGATATCCACCGTCGCCGTGGCACATGGAAATTTGTTTATCCAGATAAAGGAAGAAAAGAATGTGTCTCAGCCGTCCTCCCTTGCCCCTGCTCCTCCTGCCGGCAGCGCTCCGGTTGCTGCGGGAGACGACGTGATGATCGCTCCAGGAGGACAGACAGTTGTGACAACTGAAACAGCAATCGGCGTTAAAGAAGGGAAGAATCGTCTTGTGGTGGTGCCGAAGGGAGTTACTATTCAGGATGTTGTAAGGGCGCTCAACGCAATAGGTGTTACGCCCGGGGATCTGATAACCATATTGCAGACAATCAAATCCGCAGGCGCGCTTCAGGCGGATTTGAAGGTAATATAGGGATTAGAGGATTAGAGGATTAGAGGGGACTGAAAGAAAAGATGAACATCGAACATCGAACGTCCAACATCGAATGTTGAATGGGAAAAGATAAGGAAAAAATTAACATCGAAGGTTGATGAACTCGTAAAAAGTCCTAAAAACGTCATGCCGGACTTGATAAGCCTGCCCCGTACTTGATACGGGGGCATCCAGCACATACTGAAATTACTGGATTCCGGCTTTTGCCGGAATGACGAAAAATGGTGTTTTTCGACTTTTTACGAGTTCATCAATGTTGAATGGGAAAAGCTGTTGGAATAATTTGAGGAGCGGAGCGACATCATTATTCGACGTTCGATGTTGGAAGTTCGATGTTGGACGTTCATCTTTTAAATGAACTGTGAACTGTGAACCGTAAACCATGAATTGTGAGGTCAGATGGAAGAGATAAGATTGAATGGATTACCAATAGAGGCGCTTTCCGGGCGAGGGAAAATGAATCATCCTGACGGGCATCAGCTTGAAATCAAGGAAGAGAAGCTGAAAAAAGCGTGCGCTGATTTTGAATCCATTTTCATCAATTACATGCTTAAGACCATGCGGCGCGCGATTCCACAAAGCGGGCATAAATTTCCGGGCAAGGATATTTATTCCGCAATGATTGACCGGAAGGTAGCTGAAGACTTCGCAAAAAGAGGAGGAGGCATAGGCCTTCAGGAAATGCTCCTGCGCCAGCTTAAATCGGGATTAGAGGATTAGAGGATTAGAGGATTAGAGGATTAGAGGATTAGAAGGTGAGAAGAAAAAAGGGATGAACATTGAATATCGAATGATGAATGATGGTGTTGCTTCGCACCTCAATTTGGAAAAACAGCAACCCTGAACCCTGAACTGGACAACCTGAACTATTACCTAAAGTTTTATTGCAAACTTGCCGATATTCTTGAAAATAAGGTAAAACCTAAATTGAGCGATTAGCCTTCTCGCCGTGCTAGCGCTTGTCGCAGCAGGTAGCGGTTAGCTATTAGGTTAATGATTACAGGATGTTTTACTATTACAAACTTTCACCCATTGCCTGTCTGCAGTGCCTGTACAGGTAGATGTGTTATTTCTAATTAACGTAATGCCCTGATTTTTCAAAGCTAAACGCTAATGGCTAACAGCTAATCGCTCAACATAGGGTTCGCCCAAAAATAAATTTACATTTTGCCTGGTTCCCATGCTCCAGCGTGGGAACCCATATGGTATGCGTTCCCACGCTGGAGCATGGGAACGAGAAAAAAGATTTCTCCCTATAGTCGAAATGACAACAAGAGGGGGTTTTCGTTCAGGCACTAATTAACGTAATGCCCTGATTTTTCAAAGCTAAACGCTAATGGCTAACAGCTAATCGCTCAACTTAGGTAAAATAAAAAGGAGGTGTTGCAGATGAAAATTACTGAGACTGGGAATTCCCTGACTGAGCTCATTTCGCAGTATAAGGTAAATGAGGAGAAAGTGAATTCCGGGCCTGAAAAGCAGGCATCTGACAATGTTGTTCAGGAAGATAAGGTCAGTCTATCCTCAACGGCAAGGGATATTCAGCAGGCAGAGAAAGCTATTAAAGAACTTCCCGATGTTCGCGAAGAAAAGGTACGGGAATTGCAAAATGAGATAGAAACGGGGAAATACGATATTAATGGGGAAAAAATTGCCGGAAAAATGATAAGCGAATCAATTCTGGATGTTGTGGCTTAAAAGCAATGAATAATGAATTACATTTCCTTTATGATTCTCTGATTTCAGTTTTGAGAAAAGAAATTGAGGTTTACAGTAAACTTCACAAATGTTTCCTGAATGAGAGAGAAATTCTGTCGGGATCTTCTGTGGATGAACTGTATGAAAGCAATTCCAGAAAAGAGACCTGTATCTTAAAGGCCAGGATGGTGGAAGAGGCGAGGACAAAGCTAATTGAGAGAATCATCAATGCCCTCAATCTTGATGGAAAGGTCCTCAGTTCTGGCGATAGAACGCTTTCAGCATTGCTGTTCTATGGAGATGTCGGTCAGAAAAGAAATATGGAGGAATGCCGGTCGGCGCTCAGGTCTCTTTTAAGGGACATTCATACGTTGAACGACAGGAATAAAACGTTGCTCGATTCCTCTCTTTTTTATGTGCGAAAATCTATCGATTTTTTGGGGCAGATTGTCTATTCCAGCGCAACCTACCTGAACACGGGAAGATTAAAAGCAAACAATTTGAATGGAAAGATCCTAAGCAGGGAAGGATAGGCAAATGTCTGGTATCGATGTATTGAATATCGCTAAGGACAGCCTGTTGAGTCATCAGACAGCGATAAATCTTACGGGGACCAACATTGCCAATGCAAACACCCCTGGATATTCAAGGCAGCGAGCGGCATTCAGCACCCTGGTTCAAAGTGTTGAGATAGCAGGCATAGAAAGGATATATGATCAGTTTCTCGGGGTTCAGCTAAATGAGCAGGCAAATGATCTGGGAGACAGTGAAGCTAAAAAGGACGCGCTGGGCAGGATTGAAATGACCTTTAATGAAACTGACGGCGGCGGTATTAATGAATTACTCAATAAATTCTGGGGCGCGTGGGATGATTTGTCGGCAAATCCTTCAGGGCAGGCTGAAAGACAGACGCTGGTTTCCGTTTCCCAGAGTCTGACTTCCATGTTTCGGTCATATAGCAGTGAACTTCGTTCCGCGCAGTATGACGCAAATACACGGATACCGGTTCTGGTTGATCATGTCAACGACTATGCATCGGATATAGCTGATATAAACGCCAGAATTTTGCAGGCCGGAACCGAGGATACGGATGAGCCCGGTCTGAATAGTCTCAGAGACAAAAGGGCAAAGCTTTTATCAGAGCTGGCTGAGATTGTCGATTTTCATTCTATCAAAGATTCAAAGGATTCAATAAGCGTCTTCCTGTCCAATGGCATGTCCCTGGTAGAAGGCGGCGAGACATGGGAACTTGATGTCGTGACGGAGAACCACGCCTCCGATCCTTCTTTTTATGACGTTGTTTTCAAAGATGATACCAAAGATAACTCAGATAAAGAAGTGATCAATGATTTTATAAAAAAGGGAAAAATGGCGGCTTTTATAGATGTTCGCGATGTCATGGTTAGCAATGCCGATAAAACGGGTTATATGGATAAACTTGATGCTCTGGCAGCCGCCATTGTTAAAGAGGTAAATGATCAGCATAAACTGGGCTATGATATGAATCAAAATCTGGGTGAAGATTTCTTTGTCTTTGACATAGATCCGGAAGTCAAAGAAGCCCGATATATGAAAGTCAGCGCCGATATCATAGCGGATATAAATAAAATAGCGGCATCAGAAACGGTCAATGGAGATGGCGGAAATGCCGTAAGTATGAATGCTATAAAAGATGAATTGACTATGAACGACACATCGACTTTCAGCGCTTACTATTCGTCTTTCGTGGCGCAGGTCGGTCAGGATGTCGCATATGTGAACAGGAGTTTTGATCATCATACAAATCTCATGAGCCAGTTGACGAATAGAAGAGAGGGGATTTCAGGGGTGTCGATTGATGAAGAGATGATGAACCTTATCAGGTATCAGACCGGTTATAATGCGTCAGCCAGACTTTTCGGCATCGCACAGGAACTGGCGGATACCTTGATGAACCTGGTGAAGTAGAAGGGACTGAAAGAAAAGATGAACATCGAACATCGAACGTCCAACATCGAACATCGAATGGAAAAAGATGAAGAAACAGACATATGATCTGGAAGAAAGGCTGCTAATTAAAAAACCTGAACTATTAGATGATATTTTACAGGAAACAGAAGAATTAATTAAGATTTTCGTTACGAGTATTAAAACGACTGAAAAGAAACAGAAATAGCTGTTGAATGTTCGGTATTCGGTGTTTGTTTTTTCATTCGACGTTGGACGTTCGATGTTCGATGTTGGACGTTC
>JAYENE010000516.1:0-2830 GCA_034721935.1 Thermodesulfobacteriota bacterium | reverse complement strand
TAATTAAGATTTTCGTTACGAGTATTAAAACGACTGAAAAGAAACAGAAATAGCTGTTGAATGTTCGGTATTCGGTGTTTGTTTTTTCATTCGACGTTGGACGTTCGATGTTCGATGTTGGACGTTCATCTTTTAAGATAAGAGGTTATCTTATGGTAATGCGTATATCGGAAAACATAAAGTTTAATACAATAGTCGATAATATGTTTAAGTCCCAGGACAGTTATAATAAACTTGCTGAAAAAACTGCTTCACTAAAGGAGATTAACAGGCCGTCGGATGATTCCATAGGCATGAGCAGGGTGCTGAACTTGCGAGAATCCAGGGCATCTGTTAAGCAGTACACACGGAATATGAATGGCTGTGAATCATGGCTCACGATCACGGAATCAAAATTGTCGGCTGCGGGCGACCTTCTAATAAAGGCCAGGGAAGTGGCTGTTGCCCAGTCAACAGCGACTGCATTTGTCGAGACGCGAAGCGCTGAAGCGGGAACTGTGCAACAGCTTATAGATGAAATGCTTTCCCTTGCCAATTCAAAGTATGATGGCAAGTATCTCTTTTCGGGCGCGAAAACGGAAGAAGAGCCTTTTCTGTCTTCTGAAAGAACTGCCGCTATAGGACCGGCTGCAGCGGCTGATGGGAATACTTTTGACGGCGATGTGACATCCAGCGGCACATATACAGGCAGTGTAAACAAGACTTATGTAGTAAAGATTACCGATTGGGATAATGTGACAGAAACGGCAACTTATGATGTATCTGATAATGGAGGAACAAGCTGGATATCAACAGGAAAAACCTTTATATTGCCGGATGGCGGTTCGGTAGATACCGGCGCTGGTGACATAGGTGACGGCATAGTTTTGACATTTGATGATACCGGTTCTGCTGATCCTGAGCTGGCCGCGGGTGACATCTTTTACGTCCATGCTTTTGCCCCAGGGTACTATAGCGGCAACGGCGAGGAAATGTCCGTTAATGTCGGCGAAGGAACCCCCTTTGCTTACTCCATTTCCGGTGAAGCGGCGTTTACGAACAAAGGGGAAGGGAATGTTGAAATATTGGATGTTCTCGATAAGCTGAAAGATGCGCTGGCGAATAACGAACCAGATACCATTGCTTCCTGTTTAGACGATCTCAAAGCTGCGTCCGATCAGATATCGAAAAATATTTCCAAATGCGGCGTCAGGATGAACAGGCTGGAAATAGCGAAAAACAACATGGCTGATATGGAGATGGATCTGGCTGGGCTGATTTCCGAGGTAGAAGATGCAGATATATCTGAAATAACGACTAAACTTGCTATGAAAGAGATTGCCTTGAAGGCATCGTACACAGTAGCCTCAAGGATAGGAAATTTAACAATACTCGATTTTCTTAGGTGAATTAGGTTGTTTAGGCTGTAGGCTAAAGGCTGTTAGAATTAGGTTGTTTAGGCTATTAGACTACAGCCTAAATGCCTACAGCCTAAATGCCTTGAGTACTTAAGTGCGAGGATTCTATCTCAATCTCATAAATTGACACTTTTTACGAGACCATAATATGCTAATCCTGACAAGGAAGTTAGGCGAATCAATTAGAATCGGTGATAATATAAAGATTACCGTTTCTGATATAAAAGGTAAACAGATAAGAATAGGCATTGAAGCGCCGGCAGATGTAGCTGTTCATCGCGAGGAGGTTTACCGGGTGATCAGGGAGAATGTCCTGGCGGCAGAATACGATGTTTCAAACGATAATAGCCTGTCTAATGTATGGAACAAGTTGATTAAGTAGTGCTTGAACGAAAACCCCCTCTTGTTGTCATTTCGACCGTATGGAGAAATCTTTTTTCTCGTTCCCATGCTCCAGCGTGGGAACGCATACCATATGGGTTCCCACGCTGGAGCATGGGAACCAGGCAGTCCGCCAAAGGGCTCTGACAGAATCGAAATAACAGCTTTTGGTTAGTTTTCGTTCAGACACTAAGTAGTCGAGTAGGAAAGTGGTCGAGTAGGGAATAGGGAATGAAGAATGAAAAATGATGGTAGAGCCGTCCTACGTGGCGGCTGTTTTCTAAAGGAGAAGGTTTAATGAAAATTTCCACCACCCGCTTTGGAAATATAAATATTGATGAATCCAGGGTTATTCAGATGAAGGGGGGAATGCTGGGGTTTGAACACCTGAAAAGATATGTGCTCCTCACCCAGGATAAAAAGATTCCCTTCTTGTGGTTTCAGTCCATTGAGGATGGTTCGGTCGCTTTTGTTGTTATAAATGCTTTTGCAGTAAAACCGGATTACGAGCCGGCAATATCTGACGATGAAGTGAAATTGCTTGAAATTACATCGTCCGAAGATGCGGTTTTGTTCTCTGTCGTAACGATCCGTTCTGATCCGTTCAAGGTAACGGCAAACCTGAGAGCCCCCATTGTGATCAATGCAAAAAAAATGCTTGCAAAACAGGTCGTCCTTGTTGAATCGGATTATCCCGTTCAACATCCCATAACAGAAAATAAGCTATTTCTCGAAGACAAGTTATATAAAAAAGCAGAAATAATTCCTTCCGCTCTGGCAATGTAAAACAGACAGATAGGCTGAAGGCATTTAGGCTGTAGCCTATAGCTTTAATCCTAACCAGAAATTTGAAAACTCAAAAGCAACCTGTTGACAACCAGAACCGGCGGGCAGTTAAATTTAAAACGGCTGACTGTTTGAGCGTGTTAGTGAGCGTTAAGAAAGAACGACGACCAAATAAAATTTTCTATGAGTCGGATAATGTCGGCTTTAGCAAGCTTTTTATAAAAGGATTGCTCTAAGTTATTTCTTTACGCTCACTTATGTGCGAG
>JAYENE010000515.1:0-1770 GCA_034721935.1 Thermodesulfobacteriota bacterium | reverse complement strand
ATTAGGGGTAATACGGCAGACAGTAAATACCTGGATTTCAGATATTAGAGCACGCCAAAGGGCTGACCGGGACATCATTATCATCCGCTTGAGCCGCCTTGGCTGGACGCAAGATGAAATTGGGAAGATGGTGGGGATGACCCGAGGCAGGATCACCCAAATTGTTAATAATGCCAATTTTGGCGAAATTAACAATTTGCTCGCCCAGGGCAGGAACATGGAATACATCGCCAGACATTTCAACATGGATTTTTCGCTTGTCTGGGCATTACGATTAGAAGGAAAGACGGATCAGGAAAAGTTCAAAGAGCTTGGCTGGGGACTTCGCACATGGGATCAGTGGAATTTTAACGAGTGTGACGATCGTTTTGGAGACGACTGGCCTGGAAGGATACCGGCTCAACTCGTCGCGCACACACTGTTCTATTTCACAAAACCCGACGATCTTGTGCTTGATCCAATGGCCGGCGGCGGCGTTGTGTCTGATGTATGCCTTCTCTTTGAACGAAAATGTCAAGCTTTTGATCTCGCAGTTAGGGACAATCGTCCTGAGATATTGTGCCATTACTGGGACCCCCGGAACTGGAAGTGGCCGATCACAAAAAAACCGGATCTGATCTTTTTTGACCCGCCATATTACATCAAAAAAGAGAAGGCATACGAGAAAAAAGCCAACGAGAATACCCCTTCAATCTCATCATATACAAACGATGAGTATGAGAGGTTTCTTAAAGGCTTCTTCCTGCTGGCCCACAAAAACGCAAAACCAACGACCAGCATGGCCTTCTTAAATGCTGATTGGCGCGATTTTGAATCCACACCCGCTTCAAAAGAGAATCCCGATAATTCAATCACAATATTTGATTACCACAGGGTTTTATCTAAAACAGGATGGAAAGTAACCCATCGAATAGAGTGCCCCCTATCCTCAGAACGCCTGAGCGGAAACCAGGTACAGAAAATGCAGGACAAACGTATTTTAGGAACCGTCGGAAGAACCTTGCTGATCGCAAAAAGATCATAATGAACCAGTGCCCGCTCCCCTGTAACTATAATGACACTTGGAAAGCGAATATCTGCCATAAGTTTAGAAGGTAACAACATCCCGAGAGCTTACAGATTTTTTTGCGCTTTAATTACCCTATCAAAACGCTGTTCAGTAACAATGGAGCCCCATTGCTCACCAGTTCTTTCCTCTGATAAGCTGAAACCATATTTTTCATAAAGGTGTCTCACTGACCCCAATCCCTGAAATGTCCAAAGATATACACTATCGTACCCATTTTTTTTACAAAATCTCATTGCTTTCTGCATTAATTCGTTTCCAGCACCTTTCCCCCTAAGTTTATCAGATATAATGAACCAACGAAGATGAGCTATATTTTCATTTTCTGATGAACCGTCAATTGAAATTGAACCTTCAATTCTTCCATCAATAGACAGTGAAAAAATTCGATCTTTTTTTCATTATAGTTATTTAGAAACTCAGATAATTCAATAGCGACCTTTGTCTCGAAAAACTTTCCAAAATTCCACTTCTCAGAATAATATAAAGCATGCAATTCAGCTACGCGACCAATGACGCCTGGAATATAGCCTGTAATGAATTTAAAACTTTCCATACCATCTCTTTCAATAAACGTATAACGTTTCGCATCACCTACAAGCAGGGAAACGGGCATTTTGTAAATGCTACGTTTTACTCAAACTTGTCAAATGTTACAGCCGCCCGACCCTGCTTGTTAGAGTGCATGCGGTTGTTAGGCGCTG
>JAYENE010000514.1:0-7993 GCA_034721935.1 Thermodesulfobacteriota bacterium | reverse complement strand
ACATTTTTCATTATAAAATAGTACGGACAATCAAAAATGTCAACAGATAATATAACTTTTTTAAGACTGTAAAATTAAATAGTTAGGCTTCGTAAAAAATATTTAAAAAAAACTCCAAATGACATTGAGGTGTGCGGCGGAGTAACCAAAAGCTGTTTGCGTGTGGGAATGGCTCTTTATGGCCAGGTAATTGAAGAAGTTGTTCCGGTCTCTTCCGCCCGTGCCGCTGAAATGACAAAACTGTTAGAAAATATCTACCGTGCGGTGAATATCGGTCTGGTCAATGAGCTGAAAATAGTTGCTGACAGAATGGGCATTGATATATGGGAAGTAATAAACGCTGCGGCCACCAAGCCTTTTGGCTTTACTCCATTCTATCCCGGCCCCGGCCTTGGCGGCCACTGCATTCCCATCGACCCATTCTATCTTACATGGAAGGCCCGTGAATATGGTTTGCATACTCGCTTTATTGAACTTTCCGGCGAAGTTAATACGGCCATGCCGAAATGGGTTGTTGGCAAGGTAATGGATTCGTTGAATAATGCAGGCAAGCCGCTTCAGGGTTCCAGAGTATTGGTTCTCGGTGTTGCGTACAAGAAAAATGTGGACGATATGCGTGAGTCCCCTTCAGTGGAACTTATGAGTATCTTGAAAAACAAGGGGGCGATAGTGACATATTCAGACCCTTATGTGCCGCAATTTCCTAAGATGCGCAAGCACAGCTTTGACCTTGATTCGGTTGAATTAACTCCCGAAGTCCTGCAACTGGCTGATTGTGTGCTGATAGCCACAAATCATGATGATTTTGATTATGAAATGATCAAGGCCAATGCAAAGATCATTGTTGATACGCGCGGGGTGTACAGGGAGCCTGCCGATCACATCGTGCGGGCGTAAGAATATTATTTCACCGCAGACGCAGAGGTAATCTTTTGGACTTTTTTGACAGGATATACAGGATAATCAGGATATTTTTTGCCTTTCCGGAAGAAAGGCAAAAATAGTCATCCCTTTTCGATGGAGGCGCTACGTCACATGCAAATAATATTTGCAGCTTTTTTCCGCCCACTGGCAGATTATTCTTCATCACTTTCATCAGGAAAGTTATGAAAATAAAAAAATATCCTGACAATCCCGTTAATCCTGTCAAAATAAAATATAAAAAAAGGCCATGCATAATATTTTTCCATCGCCATCATCTGTTTCCACTGCTGATCGACACCTTTTAAATGGCCATAGCGGAGGTTTGCTCTGGTTTACGGGTTTGTCAGGAAGTGGAAAGTCCACCATAGCTCATGCTGTTGAAGAAAAGCTGTACAGCCTTTGCGTGCGCAGCTATGTTCTTGACGGAGATAATATCAGAACCGGCCTGAATAAAGACTTGGGTTTGAGTCCTGAAGACAGAAAAGAGAACGTCCGCCGCATTACTGAAGTAGCAAAACTTATGGTGGATGCAGGCCTGCTTGTTTTTGCCGCTTTTATTGCTCCGTATAAGCAAAGCCGGGAATATGTGCGTAAGTTAATGAGCGATTGGCCTTATTATGAAGTTTATATCAAATGCAGTGTTAAAGAATGCGAAAAACGTGATCCAAAGGGCCTTTACAAAAAAGCCAGCGAGGGCGAAATAACAAATATGACCGGTATTTCCGCTCCATATGAAGAACCCGAACATCCCGCATTTGTTATTGAGACAGATAAACGTGGTTTGCAGCAATGTGTGAATAAGGTGATTAGATTTTTGCTGAAACAGGATTTGATTAGCAGAGAGTTTCGGTCTGAATTTGATACATTAGAAAAATAAAATCATAAGAAAATTTTGACTTATGGAAACGCCTCACAAATGGCAGCAATACGGGCTTGTGCACGCTCTGCACGAACGTCCTGTAAGTCGTTGACTATAAAATTGCCAATTTATGGATGGACACTAATTAAATTGTATCCAAACTAAAAGAGTACAACAGCATCCGTGGCAGGCTGGCAGAAAGATTGATCGGCATTGAAAACAAAGGCCATAATCGCATTCTTTTTATCGGGCCTGAAATAGCAAAAGAGTTTATTGATTGCATAATATATGAAAAAGCTTTAGCGCTTGTTCTTGTGGCTCACTGCAAAGATTGGCAGGAGATAAAGAGTTACAATTCGGGATCTTTTGATATAGTTCTTGATTTTAACAATAACCAAGAGAGTAAGCCAGGAGGAATTTCTTCCGGCAGGATAATTTCTTTCTGGTAATTTTTGAGATACAGCCGTCGTCTTATTGCAACATATTTACAATAAAATTAATCAATTAAGCAACTTCGCACGATGTAATCCAAGGGGCGGAGCTGTCTTTTGCGCCGCAATTACCCAATGCGTTAGCATTTGTGTCTCTTTTTCAGATCGTCCGCCTGCCCTGCCTGCCCAATGGACGTCCCCGAAGTCCGGGCATTTGTATAAATCAGCGGCAAAAAACAAAAATCCGTGGCCAAATAATTACAAATGAAAGGATGCGACAAAATGGAAACAAGAAAAACATCACTTTCCTATAGTGATTATGCAAGAGGAATTAAGTCATTAAACATAGATGAACAATTGACCCTCTTGGAAATCATATCAACCAGGCTCAAAAAAACCATCGGCAAAAGAAGAAAAAAAAGCAGTATTATGAAGCTTGAGGGACTGGGCGCTAATATATGGAAAGGTATTGATGCTCAGGATTATGTTCATAAGGAGAGAGAGTCATGGGATTAGTCGATGAATTATGAGGATCAAGGATTTGTATCGACACTGTCCCATTTATCTATTTTATTGAAAAGGATCCTAAATATCTGAACATAGTAAGACAGATCTTTGCTGAAATCGATGTTGGAAAAATTGATGCCATAACATCAACCATCACATTATTGGAGGTATTAGTCCTTCCATTCAAGACGAAAAATGAATCTCTGGCTGAAAAATACCGTAAGATATTACTGTACGCTGAAGGATTAACAACGTTTGAAATTTTTCATGAAGTTTCAGAATTGTCAGCAAAACTCAGGGCAAAATATTCAATCAGGACTCCTGATGCAATTCAGATAGCTGTTGGGATAATATATGGCGCTGATACGTTTTTAACCAATGATTCCAGCCTGAAGAAAGTGGAAGATATCAGGGTGGTGATACTTGAAGATTTTTTAGAAAAGTAACAAAGCCATGCCATGCCACGCCAAGCAAAGTTTTCTTTTTTCGGCATAGCCGATTGTTCATTTGGAATTTCTTCCGGGAATTTCAAATACAAAAAAATAATCCCAAAAATCCTGTAAATCCTGTCTGATACAAATAAAAAAACCTATGCCACGTCAACCCAGACTTGATGCTCCCGGTGTTCTGCAGTACGTGATGGCCCGGGGAATCGAACACCGAAAAATATTTTGGGACGATAAAGATCGCGCTTCCTTTCTGGAACGACTTGCTGTAATTCTTGAGGAAACACAAACCCAGTGTTATGCTTGGGCATTGATCCCGAACCACTTCCATATTTTGTTGCGTACTGGCGCTACGCCGCTTAGCACCGTGATGCGCCGACTTATGACCGGATATGCAGTAACATTCAATATATGTCACAGGCGAAGCGGACACCTCTTCCAAAACCGCTATAAGTCCGTCATCTGCGAGGAAGACCCATATCTTTTAGAACTGATTCGCTATATCCATCTCAACCCATTAAGAGCGGGTATAGTAACAGACCTAAATAAAAGAACTTGACCGATACCCATGGTGCGGTCACAGCGCCATCCTTGGTTGCCGTAAAAACCCACTCATACCCGAGGCTCAAGCGAGTGAGTCTTTTTCCGCCGGTAGGCGGATTGCATTTTCTCAATTCCGTCCGGGAATTGAGAAAGCGACAACAAATCCTGAAAATCCAGTTAATCCTGTCAAAAAAGAAAAGTCTCTTGCAGAAAAAACGAGCGAAGATGTTCTTCGATATTTTGGTAAAACCATAAAGAAAGCCCGAATAAAATATTGCCAGTTTGTCGAAAAAGGTGTCAAACAAGGAAGACGTAAAGATTTGCAAGGTGGAGGATTAATAAGAAGCGCTGGTGGTGAAAGGATAGGCTTACTGGGACTGAAGAAAGAAGAGCGTGAACTATCAGACGACAGAATTCTCGGGAGTGGGCATTTTGTGGGTGATGTTTTAAGGAATGCTGAAGAAAAATTTGAAAGTATGACGAGGAAGAGGATGTCCTTGGAAGAGATAATAGCCATTGTGGCTAATTCAACAGGAACTTCAATCGAAGATTTAAAATCAAATAGTCGAAAAAGAAAGCTTGCTCATGCTCGTGCGGTGATAGCTTATGCAGCGATTAGGAATTTGGGATATAGAGGTATTGAGGTAGCTGAAGTTTTATCGTTGACGTCCCCTATTAGTCAACGTCCCCTATTAGTCACGAGGTTTTAAACTAACATAAATATCAGTTAGATAACGAGCTATTTACTTATTTATGGATGTCCCGCAGGCGACGCAGGCGAGCCCTTGCTTAAAAGGAAAGAGACGCATAAAATCATGGGTATCTTGGATACAATCACAATTTGAAGGAGGCAAAATGTTATGGAAGCCATTGAATTTAAATCAAAAATAAAAAACGGGATTATCCATATCCCTAAAAAATACAAACAAAAAATGGGCAATACTGTGAAGGTTATTGTAATAACTGAAAAAAAGGCAAAGGAGGCTGATATAATTGACAATCTGCTAGCAAATCCCATAAAATTAAAAGATTTTTCACCTTTTTTGAGAGAAGAAATTTATAAAAGACTTTAATATACAGCCTGATTCAACATATTTCATAGATACAAATATATGGCTTTATTCATTTATACAATCTCAAAACAAAGAGAAAACTGAAATTGCCAGAACTACTATAAAAAAATGTGAAATTGTTATTAGCGCTCAAATAATCAATGAGATGTGTGTAAACTTGATAAAAAAGGTTGATTTTTCAGAAGGGAAAATCCAAAATTTAATTGAGTCACTATACAGAAAATATACAGTATTTGAATTATCTCAAGACATACTTCTAAAGGCATCAAAAATACGCGCTAATCAGAGCTTTTCTTTCTGGGACAGTGTCGTTGCAGCCAGCGCCTTGGATTGTGATGCAGATTATTTAATATCGGAAGATATGCAAGATGGTTTTAATCTTGAGAATAAACTTACAATTATAAATCCATTTACCTAAATCAATATTCCAAAAAGTCTTTCCCCCGTGCTTTCTGTGTATTCTGCAAGAGATTTGATGGCCGAAGATAGAACCATGGCCAAACTTTTTAGTGAGAATTGAAATGTATCAAAAACTAATAAACTAACAACGTCCCCCACATTCGTCTTATGCTCCCCTATATGCTCCTCCAGGTATGTGATAATCCTGAAACAAGAGCAGGGGTAGGAATAATACAGATTGGTGAAATCAGTGAAGAATGAAGACCTGACCCCTATGTCTTTCCTATCAATGATCCGGATAGCTTGTGGAAGGGCAAATCTCTTTACGATCTTTATAAAGAGGCATACACCCCGTGGGAGTGGCATAAGCCGATATTTGACCGGTGCCGGGAACTTGGCCTGATATACCTGAGCACACCCTTTGATGAAACAGCGGTTGATTTTCTTGAAGAACTGAACGTGCCATGCTACAAGACCGCCTCATTTGAAAACACGGACATTCCGCTTATTCGCAAGGTTGCGGCCACGGGAAAGCCTATGATTATTTCAACCGGTATGGCCACAATTGCCGAACTGGATGAAACAGTGCGCACCGCGCGCGAAGCAGGATGCAGGGATTTGATTTTGCTCAAATGCACCAGCACATATCCTGCAACACTGGAAACCACCAACATTCTCACCATCCCCCATATGGCAAAACTGTTCGACTGCCAGGTTGGTCTGTCCGATCATACCATGGGCATTGGAGCGGCAGTGGCCTCTGTCACCCTTGGCGCAACGGTGATTGAAAAGCATTTTACATTAAGCCGCGCAGACGGCGGCGTGGATTCAGCCTTTTCCATGGAACCAAATGAAATGAGCGCCCTTGTTACCGAAACACAAAGGGCTTGGCAGGCATTAGGCAAAGTAAGCTACGGCTCCACAGAAAAAGAGAAAAAGTCCCTGATCTTCCGCCGCTCGCTCTATATAGTGCAAGATATGAAAAAAGGCGATGTTTTAACCAAAGAAAATTTAAGGGCGATCCGGCCTGGATTGGGGCTACCGCCAAAATATTATGACTTACTACTTGGCAAGCGGGTCAAAAAAGAAGTAAAAATCGGAACACCTCTTCAATGGGATTTAATTTGATGACAGGAAGGATTAAATTAACGAAAGCTGAACTGCAACAGCGAGCGAATTCCTCGCAGCTTGCTGCGGGGATCTTCAATTTCAGAATGTGTATAATCATGTTGAGCGTACCGCGCTGTTATTCGTGGTCTCAACAAATAAGCTATGTCTGAGGTAGCGCAAAAAATGTCTATAGATATTGAACAGGTGTTTCCTGTTGAACAAAGGAAAGCTGCTAAATTCCTGCAAGAACATATTTTCCCCGAGCTTCCCGAAAATCATTTTTTTCTGGTTGGAGGTATAGCTCTGGCCTTACGCTTTGGCCACCGACAAAGCATTGATTTGGATTTTTTTTCCTTTCCATTCAAAAGTACTTATGATGCAGAGGTCGAAATCCTTGACAAAGTTTTACGGAAACATGATGTTTATCACCGAAAGGACATCGTTCCAATTGCCGGGCAGTTGCATTGCCAAATTAACAATGTCATGGTTTTGTTCGCTGTATTTCAAAATTTTACTGCAGATCAGGAAAGTGAATTTTACAAAGTCCCGGTTTACCCGCCAGAAAAAACTGCTTTTGGTTTTGACACTCTCAGCCTTAAAGATTTAGCAGGAATGAAGGCTTTTGCCCGCTGCCACCGTTCAAAAATGAAAGACCTTGTGGACATTGGGGAAATACTAAGACATGGTATCTCTCTACAGGAGATCATTGACGTGGCTGAGCAACAATTCGGTTTTGACATTTCAGGCAAAGAAATTTTGGAATCTTGTCTTAACATTGACGACATATTAGATAATGCCATCGACGAACCGATTGTGTTTTTAAACAACAAGGATACCTCATATTACATTGATCTTCTCAAAATAGAAGTTGCGAAATACTATCATGCAAATATTTAATACTATTCCCGCGACAACAATTATTCAGAAAAAAATTCAGGAAAGCTTCCCTGAATTTTTCTGGGATATCGACACGAATAAGTTGGACATGAAAGGTCATTACAAACTCATTATTACACAGGCCATAAATTACGGTTCAGCGCAAACAATCAAGCAGGTATTTCAACTGTATAGTCGAGAAGCTATAATGCAAATACTAAAACATCCAATCAGAGGTTCCTGGTTTCCCAGGACATATAAAGCCTTTTGTAATTTATTTGATGTTGAGCCAGATAAATCTGCTGTTAATGTAATGTGTATCCGAAAAGAAGGAGCGCATGATAAAAATAGAGAATTTTTCAAAAACTTATAGATTTCAATTTGGCAGGGAGCAGGGAGCAGGGAGCAGGGAGCTTCGTCGTCATTTGGCTGCGCTGTGAACCGTGAACCAACAATTGCAACCTGTTATCACGTCAATGCTTCAACTTTATTCCATTTTTCATCTTAATATTGCATATTCCTCAATCGAGAAAGAACAACGCCCCAAAGTTGATGAACTCGTAAAAAGTCCTAAAAACGTCATGCCGGACCCCGTATCCGGTACGGGGCAGGCCCGATCCGGCATCCAGAACATATTGAAATTATCCGCCAGAGCGCTTTGGCGGACTTTCGTCTGTCTGCATGCGACGCACAGGCAGGCCGGAATGACGAAAAATGGTGTTTTCTGACTTTTTACGATGCCATCAAAGTTAAAGGAGATTAATAAAATGGCTTTTACGCTTCAGCCGGCAGTGAAAGATGATTTTGTTGACAGGGAAGATATCT
>JAYENE010000513.1:0-8014 GCA_034721935.1 Thermodesulfobacteriota bacterium | reverse complement strand
TTTTTGGTGCGTAAAACGCACCCTACGATTTACAAACAATAATTGAGCATGGCTTATGTCGAACTTTCGACGAGCAAATATTAAAGGTGGCGCCTATTTCTGTAAGCGTTCACAAGTTCAGGGTTCAAAGTTCAAGGTTAACTGTTGAGAACTGAACGGTTTGAGACGTGGCACAATGCGCGTAACCGATACCGTTCATGAGCTGATTAACTATCTCAAGCAATATGAAAAATATTACCCCGCCGCAGGCAAAACAACCGTGAACCCTGAACTGTGAACCTGACAACCTGAGCAGTTACAAAATATCAGTGATGATCAGCGTAAATCGGCCTGCCCTGTGAAATTCCGAAGGACAAGCGTAGCGTATTTAACCGGGGTGGCTGAATAGTTACTAAAATGTTAGCATTACAACCAAAAAACACATAGGGATAGGACTCCCCATCACTGAGAAGCCCTCTCACACCACAGGACGAACGGATCGCGTATCCGGCGATTCCGCGGATCTTCGACTTTTTCTAAGGGGATTAGGGGAGTAAAAGGTATAACAATGGAAAAAAATGTTGGAGAAAAGATTTCAATAAATTCGGGTCAGGCAGTGCGCATAGGTGTTTTTGTCTGCCATTGCGGTCTGAATATAGCACAGACTGTAAACTGCCGGTATGTGGCTGAAACAGCGTTGGAACTTGACAAGGTTATTGTTTCAAAAGACATAGCCTATGCCTGTTCTGAACCTGGTCAGCAGGAAATCAAAGGGGATATTCTCGAACATGGATTGGATCGCGTTGTTGTGGCTTCCTGTTCACCAAGGCTTCATGAGCCCACCTTCCGCCAGATGATACAGTCTGTCGGTCTTAACCCTTTTCTTCTTGGGATGGCCAACCTGCGTGAACAGTGTAGCTGGGTTCATATAAATGAGCCTGATGCCGCGACACAAAAGGCTGTAACCCTGGTAAAAATGGCGGTCTCGCGCGTGCGCCTGCTTTGCCCGCTTGCCGGCGAAAGGCTGCCGTTGACGAAACGCAGTCTGGTGATCGGCGGTGGAATTGCCGGAATCCAGGCGTCGCTCGATCTTGCGGACAATGGTTATGAGGTAATCCTTGTTGAGAAGAGCCCATCAATCGGCGGGACCATGGCTCAGCTTGACAAGACCTTTCCCACAATGGACTGTTCCATCTGAATCCTCGGGCCAAAGATGACGGATGTCGGTCGACATCCTAAAATAAAGCTTCACACCATGAGCGAGGTAATGGATGTTAAAGGATATGTTGGGAACTTTGATGTAAGGATCTTAAAGCGGGCCCGTTACGTGAATGAGAAAGAGTGCACTGCCTGCGGAGATTGCGTCAAAGTATGTCCGGTGGTTCGTCCTGACGAGTTCAATGCGGGTCTTTCAACACGCAAAGCTATATTTACTCCCTTTCCCCAGGCGGTTCCCTCAGCGTATGTTGTTAATATTAATGAATGTCTCGGGCATAACCCTTCTGTTTGCGCAAAATGTATAGATGCCTGCGAAAAGGGCTGCATCAATTTCCACATGTCTGATGAAGAGATTAAGGAAAAAGTTGGATCGATAGTTGTGGCCACCGGGCTGGAGCCGTATGATCCCACAGAGCTTGACGAATACGGATATACACGGTTTGAAAATGTATTAACCAGCCTTGAGTTTGAACGTCTTGTAAATGCCGGAGGCCCGACCAAAGGGGAGCTGATCCGTCCAACAGACAGAAGACGTCCTGAATCCATCGGTTTTATACAGTGCGTTGGTTCACGTTCCGTCAGGAAAGGGGGCGCTTACTGTTCAAATGTTTGCTGTATGAATACAATTAAGAGCACACTTGTACTCAAAGAGCATTATCCGGACATTAATATAAAGGTTTTTTATATTGATATCCGAGCGTTCGGAAAAGGATTCGAAGAGCTTTACATGCGGAGTCGTCAATCAGGCGTCCATTATTTAAGAGGTTTGCCAGGAACAATTGAGGAACTTTCCGATGGAAGCCTGCGGGTTGCTGTTGAAAATACCGGCACAGGCAAACTTGAATTCTGGGATCTGGATATGCTTGTGCTGGCTATTGGGATCAAGCCGGCAAAAAGCGCTCAAAAGATTCGAGAGATGCTTGGTCTTCAGTTGACGCCGGACGGGTTTTTCCTGGAAGCACACCCCAAGTTGCAGCCGGTAGATGCCGCTACCAAAGGAATTTTTTATGCCGGCTGCGCCGAGGGCCCCAAGGATATTAAAGAAAGTGTTACCCAGGCATCTGCGGCTGCAGCGCGTTCCATACGCTTGATGCATAAAGGGGAAATTATAACCGAGCCGATTACATCCGTGGTGAACCCTGAGCGATGCAACTCGTGTGGTAAATGTGCCGAGGTGTGTCCTTATAATGCAATTACAGTTGATGTTAAGAAAAAAACTCCGGCTGTGGTTAATTCAGCGGCGTGCGCCGGCTGCGGCGCCTGTGCTGCAGAGTGTCCTTTTGGCGCCATCACAATGAACCATTTTGCTGATGACCAGATTATATGTCAGATCGACGCCATACTCGAAGACAGGCCACAGGAAAAGGTGGTGGCCTTTGCGTGTAACTGGTGTTCTTATGCCGGAGCAGACTACGCCGGAGTCTCGCGCCTCCAGTATCCTGCCAGCGTGAATATAATACGGACCATGTGTTCAGGACGCGTGGATAAAAAGTTTATCTGGCACGCATTTCTTAAAGGAGCGCCGGTTGTGCTTATAAGCGGCTGTCATATAGGTGATTGTCACTATATTGATGCGAACCATTGGACCGAAAAAAGGGTCCAAAAGCTGCAAAAAAGGATGGAAAACTTAGGTATCAATCCCACTCGGCTTCAGCTTGAATGGATCAGCGCCGCAGAAGGTGTTCGATTTGCAGAGGTAATGAATAAAATGGAAAAAATCAGACAAAAGGTCTCAAGCCGGGAGATAGCGGACACAATCAGAATTCTGAAAACCAGAAAAAAGAAGCCTCCTGCTTCCGACACGATGGTTAGGATTAAGGGGTAAGGATTAGTGCATTGGAAGAAATTTGAATCTGATCCCGCCGCAGGAGGCAAAAAAGAGGGCGTTTTGCAAAGGTCTCAAGGTTATTATCCTCTGGCCATGTAAAAGACCAGAGGATATGTAACCTGCAAACTAATTAGTCGTCTGTGAGAGTAATAGCGCCTGCTTCACAAACTTCAACGCAACTTTCACAGGCCTCACAATCTTCGGGACGTGCGACAAAAGATTTTTCATCCTTCATTTCAAATACGTCCATTGGGCAAATATCTACACATTCTTCACAACCTTCGCATTTGTCCAGATCAATAACTGGGTGCGGCATATTCATCTCTCCTTTCTTAAAAAAATTTTATTTTGCTTTAACCTTAAACCGATGGCAACCAAACCACCAATTATCCCTGCTTTAAAAAAATCCCATATATCAATTGACAGCTCAAGTCAAGTCTTCTGATATTTTTTTAGTTCAACAAGCCCTAACAGGGTATTTTGAAATCGAGACTTTTCTCTTGATTCCGGCTGGTTATATCCACAGCAACCTGCAAAAAATTCATGCGGCGTTTTGCCGGGCACAATAGCAAGGGTCAAAGAAACCTTTGTGTCACTATTTTTAGCAAAACGCGGGTTAACGATTTTGTCGGTTGATGTTGGCCAGGGATTTGTTGCTATAATTTCAAGCTGTTTCATGAAGTTGTCACGCCATTTATCCGCTTTCTCCATACTGTTTTTTTGCAGAGGAATTGAGTCAAAACCAGCTATAATCTCGGTCTGAGACGCCTTGTCAATCAAATACTCAAATGCCGAGGAGCTGTCTGTAATAAACAAGCCGGATCCCTGGTTATCATGTTGCATAAGAAGAGCCCAGGCCTTTATCCTGTCGGCTGTCATGTAAGCGCCCGGATCGTTGCAGGATATAGGTGGATCGTAAGATCCAGGCAGATTGTTTTCAGCATTTTCAATATGTAAGCTGTCAATTTCTCCCTTAATATTCTCAATAAGCTTTTGCTGCATCTCTTCAACCATGAAAAGCTTTTGATTTATTTCCCAATTTTGAGCGTCAAATTCCTGGGCAATGCTTAAAAATATTCTTGCGTTAAAAAGAGTGTCAGGCTTTGTTTCAGGTTGTTTTTGCTGTGTTTTCTTTTTTATGTCCGCCCTGATTTGCGCGGTAATAGTATCATCAAAAAAGGGTATCGTATCTGCGTATGTCTTAAAAAATGCGGTCATGTCTCGCTTGTCACCAAGATGGAGGTTTAACCATGATTTGTAATCTTTTAAAACTGCATTAAGTTTGCTCTCATCTTTTTTTACCGGTATTCGTATATCCAGAGCCTCTCTTTTTGCCAACTTTTGCATTATTTCAGAAAGATTCTGACTTGAGGGTCTGTACAAAACAATCTGTCCAAAAATTGCCGGAATTATTTCACCAGATAAATCAGAAATACAGGTAAATGGAAAATATATTGGTTTCATTTTTTCTTAAGTTGCTCTCCCATCTTTTATGGTAATTCCACGCTCTATTAATTGATCACGAATTCTGTCGGCAAGGCTCCAATTTTTTTCCATCCTGGCCTTATCTCTTTGTTTAATCAGACTTTGAATTTCAGGATCAAAAAGCCCGGCTCCAAAATCGAATATTTTCAGCACCGAATCTATATTTCGAAAAGCATCCACAATTCGCAAAGCGCCAATTGGATCAATTATTTTCTTCAGGACAAGAATGTTTATCTGTTTGACAATTTTAAAAATAGAGGCCATTGCCGCTGAAATGTTCAAGTCATCATCCATGGCGCTGTTAAAACCGTGCTTGATGTCGTATAGAAGCTGATCCAGTTCAGGATAGGGAGCGCCATTTTCTATGTTGAGCAGGGCCTGGATGCATGAATCAAGCCTTTTCAGAGAATGTTCGGCGCTGTCAAGCCTGTCAGTGGACAAGGTTACAGGTTTTCTGTAATGGCTTGCAATAAGCCAGTATCTGATAACCCTTCCGGAATAGCCCATGTTATTTAAGTCTGAAAGTGTGCTGTGGGCCTGGTTTTCATCTATTTTTTTGCCGTCAACCAGCGCCCTGTCGCAATGCATCCAGTATTTTGCCAAAGGCTTTCCAGTCGCAGCTTTTGCTATTGCCATTTCATTTTCATGATGCGGGAATACAAGCTCCCTGCTGCTTGTATGTATATCAAAACTTTCTCCAAGGTATTTCATAGAGATGGCCGCGCATTGAAGATGCCACGAGGGACGAACATTGCCCCAGCCTGTTTTGACATATATTCCCCTTTTCAGCTCCGAAAGTTTTGACCTTTTCAAGAGCGTAAAATCCCTGGGGTTGTCTTTTTCATATTCATCAAGATCTACAGTGGCCCCGAGCCTTATCTTGTCTATATTTATACCCGACAGTCTGCCATAATCGGAAAAGCGGGAAATATCAAAGTATATAGAATGAAGTTTTTCATATGCAAAGCCTTTATTAACAAGTTTTTCAGCCAATGCAACCATATCTTCGACATGTTCGCTTGCCCTTGGATATTTATCGGCAGGCTTTATATTTAACGTCTTTAGATCCGCCATAAACGACTCGATATGTTTGCCGGTAAATTCAGAGAGGCTAAGGCCTGCCTTTCCAGAACCATGTATGGTCTTATCATCCATGTCCGTAATATTCATGATATGGGTTACAGAGTAGTTTCTGTATTCAAGATACCGGCACAACAGGTCTGCAAAAACAAAACGCCGGCATTCTCCCATGCCGATCCTGACATTTGCCGTAGGGCCGCAGGAATATATTCCAACCTTTCCGGCATGAATCGGCTCAAAAGACTCCTTGCTTTTGCCCATAGTATTGAACAGTCGCAGTTTAGCCCTGTCTCGTGTATCGAAAAGGGTTGTGCTCAGGTATCGCTCCCCTCCATCCGGAAATATTACTACAATCGTGCCCTTAGCCATAGTTCTGGCTTTGTTTCGAGCAATAACCATGGCTGCGCCGCTGCTCATGCCTGCAAAGATTCCTTCCTCCTCTGCAAGACGTCTCGTCATTTCAAAGGCATCTTCGTCATCAATATTCAGTTTCTCGTCAAGTAATTTTTTATCAAATATTTCCGGGCGATAAGCCTCCTTCATATTCTTTAATCCCTGGATTTTATGATTGAGATATGGCTCGACGCCAACTATGCAGATATCGGGATTATATTCTTTCAGCCTTTTTGAAATACCCATAACGGTTCCTGTTGTGCCCATTGTAGCGACAACCATTGTAACCTTGCCTGTGGTCTGGTTCCAGATTTCTTCTGCCGTGCCATAGTAGTGGGCTTGCCAGTTAGCCGCATTATTAAACTGATCTGTCATAAAATAAATTTCCGGATTTTCGCGAACTAAGCGATAGACCTCCTCTATAGCGCCGTCCGTGCCAAGATGACCTGGGGTAAACAAAATTTCTGCGCCGCGAGCCTTCAGGATCTTCTGCCGTTCAACAGTTGCCGATTCAGACATAATCAGCAGGAGTTTATATCCTTTGACAGAGCATACCAGGGCAAGTCCGATACCGGTATTTCCGCTCGTTGCCTCTATAACGGTCTTATTCATGGTGAGCTCGCCCGATTTTTCACCGGCTTTAATCATAAAAAGGGCGGCCCTGTCTTTGATGGAGCCTCCTGGATTAAAATATTCGAGCTTTGCCAGGATTTTGACCCTTGGGTTTGGATTAAGCTTTTTTATTTCAACAAGCGGTGTATTCCCTGTGGTATCTAATATTGAATAGCTCATAGTTTTTTAAAGAAACTTTTTTGACAGGATTAATCCCGCTTACAGCGGGAGATTAAAACATCAAAACAAAATCGTAATTTTTTAGAATTATGGTAAGCGTTCACGGGTTTAAAGGTTCAAAGTTCTGGGTTAAGGTAACCATGAACGGTGAACTCTGAACTTGTGAACGCATACAGAAACAGACGCCACCTTTAATATTTGCCCGTCGAAAGTTCCACATAAGCCATGCTCAATTATTGTTTGTAAATCGTAGGGTGCGTTTTACGCACCAAAAACATTCCATTTTGCCCATCAAGTATTTTATCATTCATTCATTCAGACGATATGCATGTCGTTGATGGTGCATAGAATGCACCCTACCTAGCTTATTGACAAACAAATACTTTAACAATTTATATTACGGTCGGAAGTCATTTATTTTGAACCGCAGAACCGCAGAACAAGGAACCGCAGAATGTCGAAGTGAAGGATATTGATTTATTCCTTTCAAAAAACTTCTGCTGTTCGACATTCCTTGTTCGATATTCGATATTCACATGTTACTAAACTAAGATGATTGTTTAAGTTAGCGCTTATGACCTCTGACCTCTGACCTCTGATCTCTGACCTCTGAACTCTGAACTCTGACCTCTATTGCCAACGCATTAATTATCTGTTGCTTAACCTGATTTTCGCTTTTTGATGCATCTATTACACGAAACCGCCTGGGCTCAAGGCGCGCAAGCTCAAGGTAGCCCGCCCTGATTTTTTCATGAAATAAAAGAGTTTCCTTTTCAAACCTGGTTTCATCCCCGCTTCTTGAGCCGTTATTAATTTGCTCCCATGCCCGCGAAAGCCCGATTTCAGGCAAAAGATCGAGCAAGATGGTAATGTCCGGTTTTAATCCACAGGCTATTATCTCGTGTAATTTAATTATCAAATCTATGCTGAGACCTCGCGCATAACCCTGATAAACCAGCGTGGCATCGAAAAAACGATCACATATTATTGTTTTACCTTCAGATAAAGCAGGATTTATCAGTTTTTTTATATGCTGGACCCGGTCCGAAAAATACAAAAGAAGCTCACATGCAGGCTCCATATCTCTATTTTCCGGATCAAGGAGGATCGACCGGATTTTTTCCCCGATTTTTGTGCCGCCAGGCTCCCTTGTAACCACACAGTCATAGCCCTTGTTTTCAAGGAATTCGACTATATTTTTTATCTGGGTTGTTTTGCCCGAGCCTTCTATTCCTTCAA
>JAYENE010000512.1:0-1793 GCA_034721935.1 Thermodesulfobacteriota bacterium | reverse complement strand
GCATTTTAAACCTAATTCTTTCTTAACGATTTCTAATTCCTTCAAACAGTTTCCTGCTTTAAATCTGATCACACCCGAAGCTTGATTTCAGATGGTTTGTTGCATAACGCTAAAGTATTACAATTAAATGAGTTTTTTAGCTAAAAGCTAATAGCTAACCGCTTAAAACATAAATTCCATTTATGGACTAGTTAACTAACGAGAAAGGAAGGTTATGCAAGTTACAGTAGAGAATCTTAACAGTGTAAAAAAGAAACTTCATATTGAAATCTCAAACGATGTGGTTGTCCAGGAATTAGACCAGGCGTATAAAAACCTCAAAAAAACCGCAAAGATAAAAGGTTACCGTCCGGGCAAGGCGCCCCGCTCGGTTCTGGAGAGATTGTTTAAAAAAGATGTGCATTCCGATGTATCGTCCAAATTGCTTCAGAGTTCATTAATTGACGCAATCAGGGAAAAGGATCTTAAGGTTATTGGAACCCCGAAAATTGATTCTCCTGGACTTGATGCAAAAGAGCCTTATAAATACGATGTAATAGTCGAAGTAGAACCCGAAATTGATGAACTCGACTTTAAAGGGTTAAAACTCAAGAAAAATCTGTACAGGATAAGCGATGAAGAAATATCTGCGCAACTTAAGATGCTGCAAAAGAGCCTGGCTCAGCAAAAGACTGTCGAAGAGGCTCGACCGGTTCAAAAAGGGGATTTTGCTCTCATAGATTATGAAGGTTTTAAAGACGGAAAACCGTTTGCCGAAACTGAAAAAACAGAAAACTTTACATTAAAGGTTGGCAATGGTCAAATTTTCGAAGAGTTCGACGAACAACTGATTGGCATGAATGCAGGTGAAAGCAAGGAAATAAATATAGATTTTCCTGAAGACTATTTTAACAAGAAACTGGCTAATCTTGATATAACCTTTCATGTTAAACTTAATGGAATCAGAGAAGAGGTATTGCCGGAAATCGATGATGATTTTGCTAAGGATCTCGGTAAATATGAAACATTAGATCAGTTGAAAAATGCAATTTCTGATAACCTGCGGGAGGGTTATGAGAAAAGAACCGAGCAAGAGCTTAACGAACAAATCTTTACAGCATTAATAGCAAAAAATGACTTTGAGGCGCCGGATATAATGGTTGAATATGAGCTAAACGGTATCATTGCAAACGTTGAAAGGTCTTTTACTCAAAACAACACCTCGATGGAAGACCTGGGCCTTTCAAAAGAAAAGCTTTCAGAAAAATATCGGGATACAGCAATAAAACAGGTTAAGCGTCATTTAATATTAAACAAGTTGATTGAGGATGAAAAACTGACTCTTTCTGATGAAGAGATTGATAATGGTTTCAAGGCGATGTCTAAAGTTTTCAATAAACCGCTTGAAGAAATAAGTAGCTTTTACAAACAGAACAAGGAGAATCTGGAGTTATTTAAAAATACACTTCTTGAAAAAAAATCAATCAAGCTTATTATTGAAAACAGCATTATTGAAAATGTTGAACCTGAACCTGAGGCTGAACAGGAAAAATCATAACTACTCAGGTGGTTAGGCCTGCCCTTTACCCATAAGTGTTGAGACATATTTTTATCTTTAATTAACAATTGATTATTGATTATTTGTTGTATGTTGTATGTTTTTATATTTATGCTCAAAAAGCCAATAATAATCAGAAATTTACAAACTCATTATCTGGTCAACCTGAGGCAGCGGACAATTAAATTTAAGAACGGCTGAAACTCGCACATAAGTGAGCGTAAAGAAATAACTTAGAGCAATCCTTTTATAAAAA
>JAYENE010000511.1:0-1800 GCA_034721935.1 Thermodesulfobacteriota bacterium | reverse complement strand
CGAAAAGGAAAATATCAGCAACAGCTTCAACAGGACGGAATTTTTTTGTTCCGTCGATGTCAAACATCAGGGTGTTATCTTTCCTTTTAATCGTACAATTTGAAAAAAGATATAAAGATTGTTTCATGTTATCCTCTATACAAAACAGAATTCATAGTAAGCACATTTCTTGCATATAGTTTTTTTAATTGCAGCAGGCGGTTTTGGTTTATCAAGAATTTCCCGGATACCTAAAAAAATCTTTTCAAATTCCTTTTCATCCTCAGGCGTCAGTAATACTGTCTCTCTTTTCTTCAGCTTTGGGTAATCAATTTCACCTGTGATATTTTCAACTCCCATCCTCTTTAAGGTAAGGATGTAATATTTCACTTGGTGAATATGGGCCTTTTCGATCTTATTCGATTTTTTAACTTCATGGATCACGCCCTTGTTATCAATGAAATCAATTTTAATTTTGCCGATCTCAATCTGCTTTTTATTCCGCTTGTAAGTATTTTCATCGATAAGCCGCCCCAATTGCACATATTCGTTTTCGTCCTCAAACCTTATATCGTTGGTAAACAGCCAGAGTTTGCGATGGCATACAAAATAATAGTTTATTTGTGTTCCAGTAAAATTCAGGTTTTGCATAAACTCATGTCCAAAAATATCTGGTAACCGTTCACGGGTTCAGGGTTCAGGGTTTAGGATATTTAGCCGCAGACTCACGCAGACAAACGCAGACAGGTCTTCCAAATATCTACTTTCCAATTTCAAGCTTCAAGTTTCAAGCCGTGAACGGTTACATATTTTATAACAGTTCACGGTTTACAGTTATCGGTTCACGGTTGAACCGCGTATCAGGCTAAAGCTGTTTAGACTGAAGCTTGCATGCCTATGGCATGGCTGAAGGGGTCAGAAGAATACTATTGCCGTACTTTGGCGAAAATACCTGCCCGCCATAGCGGAGCTAAGGCGAGGCGCTGGCGGGTCTGATTATTGCGCCAAACATGTCTTCAAAATGCGCTTTTCCCTAACAGTCTTCAGCCTATCTCTACCTGAGCATTTACCTTGATTTCTTTATATTTAAACCTATCTGCGTTCATCTGTGTGAATCTGTGGCTGAAGAGTTACTTTTAAGCATATAAAGTAACTCTTAATGCTTCGCCCCTTAGCTCAAAGTCCGGCTCTTTGCCATTATGCTCGATCATACCACGGATGATTTTGCGTGATACACCCCTGCCGCTGCCTTCGATAAAATCCATATCGCGCAGATAATCGACAATCGTTTGATTGCGGTGATAGCGGGCGCCGCTTTTCATCCGTTCTATTGTGATAGTGTTTGGGAGATTACCCGGACTATCAATTTCCAACCGGTCAGGATAGAGCCAAAGGCCGATATTTGTCCCGCCGATGGTATAATCTCTGTGGGCAACGGCATTAACAATGGTCTCACGCAAAACCTCAGGGGGATAAGTATATTCAGTCACACGTCTTGTACCTTCAATTTTTTCTTTTGATCTTACCCTTAAAACAAAATTTACAGCCTGGTCAATTATGCCTTCTTCAGCAATAACTCCCACGTTTTCACGCAACGAAATCAGGGGGCCGTTGATCTCTTTGCGAAAACGACCCGCCACATCAGCATCAGGAGAGTCATATTCTACAGCGGTAATACCGCTTTGAGGAATTAATTTTTTAACTCTATCCTTTTTGCCGAATAAAATAAGCCCTGCCAGACTGCAATTAACAGCGCCAAGTTCTTCAGAAAGTATCTGATTGTCAATCAAAAGCCGAAGCCATTTTGGCTTATCGTCATAA
>JAYENE010000510.1:0-8138 GCA_034721935.1 Thermodesulfobacteriota bacterium | reverse complement strand
ATGGCATTTTAAACCTAATTCTTTCTTAACGATTTCTAATTCCTTCAAACAGTTTCCTGCTTTAAATCTGATCACACCCGAAGCTTGATTTCAGATGGTTTGTTGCATAACGCTAAAGTATTACAATTAAGGTATTATTAATAATGATGAACTCGTAAAAAGTCGGAATTATCGAATATGTCATTCCCGCCTGCCAACGCCTGAGACAGCATCCAGCTTATGTGCCAGCATCTCTGGCAATGGCGGGCAGGTCGACCGTAGGGAGAAATCTTATCTTTTTAACGGGTTGCAGAATAAAGATTTCTCGTTTCACTCGAAATGACAGGCCAGAGGGACTTTTTACGAGTTCATCAATAATAACTGTTGGATAATATAAATGAACATTATTGAAGATATTGAAAAGATTGATCATCCATATAAAAATGCGGTTATTACCATCGGCAACTTCGATGGCGTACACATTGGGCATCAGGCCCTTTTTCATCAGGTAATAGAAAAGGCAAGAGCGCTTCAGGGCACATCTATTGTCATGACCTTTGAACCTCATCCAGCCAGGGTGTTAAAACAAAACAACCATCCACCCCTTATCACTCTGTATGAACAAAAAGTAGAACTCATCGAAAAGGCTGGAATTGATATTCTTGTTTGCATACACTTTACACGGAAATTCGCCTCAATACCGGCGAAGGAATTTATAGAAAAAATTCTGGTTGATCGTATCGGCATGAAAGCCATTGTTGTTGGGGAAGATTATACTTTTGGCAAAAATCGTGAAGGTAACCTTGATTTACTTAAAACATATGGAAAACGGATCGGTTTTGAAATAATCGTTGTCAGAAAAATTCAAATATCAAACAATTCGGAAGATAAAATCAGCAGCACCAGGATACGCGAGCTTATATCAGATGGAAAAGTTGCTGAATCCCGGAAATTTTTAGGCAGACACTACCAGATAAGAGGCACAGTTATGACCGGCCGAGACAGAGGTGGCAGGCTCCTCGGCTTTCCTACCGCCAATATAAATCTTTATGATGAACTCAGACCTAAAACCGGCGTCTATGCAGTTACCGTTGAGTGCAAAGGGAGTAAATATAAAGGAGTCGCCAATATAGGATACAGCCCGACTTTTGATGACCGCATCTTTACGGTTGAGGCTCATCTCCTCGAATTTAATGATGATATATACGGACAGAAAATTTGCGTAAATTTTATAAAGCGGCTCAGAGATGAAAAAAAGTTTTTAAATATTTCAGAATTATCAAAACAGATTAAAAAAGACATAGATAAAGCGCGTGATATCATTTCATTATAATACTCCCTATAAATTGTTCCTGCTGCCTTTATGAAAAAAAACGTCAAAATTTCTCTGACTCTGGGAATATTATTGTCCGCCTTAGCCCTTTATCTTTCCTTTAGAAATGTTCCGTTTGCCGATCTTGCAACTTATCTGACAACAATAAATTACTTTTGGATATTACCATCTGTATTTATCGCCCTGATTAGTTTTGCTATAAGAACCCTTAGGTGGCAGTTTATCCTTGGGGCGGCACACACAGTAAGCTTCTGGCAGGCATTTCACCCCATGATGATTGGCTTTATGTTAAACTGTATCCTTCCCGGCAGGATCGGCGAGTTGGCAAGACCTGCAATTCTGCAGAAAAAGGATAACATTCCATTTTCTACAGGTCTTGCAACGGTTGCTGCTGAAAGGTTGTTTGACATAATTCTTCTGATAATACTTTCAATAACTGTGGTTGCATCTGTTCATATAGATCCCGCGCTTGATATTTCTTTTGGCAAGTATCATCTGAGCAGAGAAACACTGCTGACTATTGGCGCAGGCATGTTTAAGCTAAGCGCTGTGCTAATTGCCGGAGTAATAATAATCAGCTTTTCCGTTAGCCGAAAGGTTCTAAAAAGATTGATTATGGCAGTGCCATCTATGTTTTTTTTTGCAGGAAGTGATTTTAAAAACCGGATCCAGGAAAAAATTTGCGCACCCCTTACAGGTTTTTTAGAAAATTTTGCCTTAGGTTTTGTTCTGATTAAAAATCCAAGAAAGGTAGGTATTTGCATTGTGCTGTCAACTATTATATGGAGCCTTGCAGCTTTATCATATTATATAATGGCGCTTGGCTGTCCAGGCATACGGCTTTCATATTTTGAGATCACAGCGGTCATGATAATTATCTGTATGTTTATCGCTCTTCCATCAGTACCTGGTTACTGGGGGCTCTGGGAAGCAGGGGGAGTGTTTGCCCTGTCTCTTTTCGGGATTTCGGCAAAGGAAGCCCTCGGCTTTACACTTGCAAACCATGTAATTCAAATAGTTCCTGTAATAATTATCGGTATTTTGTCAGCAATGACAATCGGTGTGAATATACTGAAGCTCCATGCAACAGACAAATTAAAAGATAGGTAAGACTCATTTTTTAACAGGATATTATTATGTCGACACTAACTGTATTAACATATCCGGACGAATTTCTAAGTCAATCTGCAAAACCTGTAGAAAATATCGATGGCACAATCCAGAATATGATTGAAGACATGTCTTCCACCATGTATGAAGCTCCCGGCGTAGGACTGGCTGCCATACAGGTAGGATTTGACCAAAGTATTATCGTTTACGATATAGCGCCAAGGGATGAAAATCGGTCTTTACATGCTCTTATAAATCCAAAAATTATCTCCAGTGAAGGAACCACTATTTCCGAAAGCGAAGGATGTCTGAGCGTTCCTGATTTTAGGTCTGACGTAAAACGCTCAGCCTCTATCCTAATTGAAGGGTTTGATAGAAAAGAAAAACCATTGAGAATAGAGGCTCATGGACACCTTGCTGTTGTCTTGCAGCATGAAATTGATCATTTAAATGGCATCTTATTTATAGACCGGATAAGCAGCTTAAAAAAAGGACTTTATAAAAGACGTATCAAGAAAATGTTAAGGCAAAAATGAGCGATTAGCCATTAGCTGTTAGCTATTAGTCGAACTATATCAAGCTGTTAGCCTTTAGCTAATAGCTTTAATCAAGCTAAAGGCTATGAACGTCCAACATCGAACGTCCAACATCGAATTTTGAATTGGGTAAGACAAAAATGACAAAACCGGCAATAAAGAAAAAAACTAAAATCATATTTATGGGCACACCGGATTTTGCCGTACCTGCATTAAATGCCCTCTACAAAAACAACTATGACGTGGTTTTAGTGGTAACCCAGCCGGATCGGCCAAAGGGACGCGGCCGCAAGCCGGTTTCTCCCCCTGTTAAGCAGACAGCCGTGCATCTGGGATATGATGTAATTCAGCCGGCATCGATCAAAACAGACGAGTTTGCAAACAATGTGATAAGATTAAAACCAGACATCTTTGTTGTGTCGGCCTTTGGTCATATTCTTCCAAAAAGGATTCTGGATCTACCCAAAATCGGCGCATTAAATATACATGCCTCACTCCTTCCAAAATATCGGGGGGCTGCGCCAATCCAGTGGGCTATCATAAACAACGAAAAAGAGACCGGAGTTACCACCATGCTTATGAATGAAGGTCTGGATACAGGAGACATCCTCTTTACATCAAAAATTCAAATCTCTCCTGATGACACATCAGCCACCCTTCACGATCGTCTGGCCGAGCTTGGCGCTGATCTTCTTATAAAAACTCTAAAGGCTATAGAGGCTGACAATATAAATCCCATTCCTCAAGACCACACAATGGCTACGTATGCGCCGATGCTTAAAAAAAAGGATGGCCATATAAGCTGGAAAATGGCTGCAAATAAACTTGAGGCTTTTATACGCGGAATGACACCCTGGCCAGGAGCATTTACTTTTTGCAAGAACACACGTCTCAAGATATTCAGTTCAACACCAATCATGATACCTGTTGATAACGCACCGGGCACTGTATTAAAAGGGTTTCCTGATGAACTTCGCATTGCAACCGGAAAAGGGGCTCTGTCCATCCTGGAAATACAGGGGGAATCCGGAAAACGCCTTTTGATTAAAGATTTTCTGCGTGGATTTAAGCTGCCTGTCGGAACTGTCCTGAATTAATATGAAAGCTAATCCTCGCAGGACAGCGCTGTTTGTCTTGAATTCTTTAAATAAAGGACGTCATACTCTGGATAGGATACTGGAAGATATTCAAAACAAAAAGCTGTTTCTTTCAAGAAAAGATCAGGCCTTGTTTTATGCGCTGGTTTATGGCGTTTTAAGATGGCGGGGTTTCCTTGACTGGATAATAAATCATTTTTCAAAAACCAGCCTCAAAAAAATAGACCCCGGGATTTTGAATATTCTTCGGCTTGGGCTTTTTCAAATAATTTACTTAAACAAAATACCTGTTTCTGCGGCTGTTAATACATCTGTTGAAATTGCAAAGTCATTTGCGTCTTTTAGCGCCGCCGGGTTTGTAAATGCTCTCTTACGAAATGCCGCTGAAGAATATGAAAAGCTGCCTTTCCCTGACCCTGATAAAAACCCTGCGTACAGTCTGTCTGTTAGAAAATCGTTTCCAGAATGGCTGATAAAACGATGGCTTAATCGATTTGGGCTAAAAGAGACCGGAGCCTTATGTGATGCAATAAATACAATTCCCCCAATTACTGTCCGTGCAAACAGTCTCAGGACAACCCGTGATGATCTAACCAACAGGCTTGCATCTGATGTGCAGCAAATTGAAAATACAACCTACGCTCCTGACGGCATACGTTTTATTAAGCCAGACAGATCAATTCCTGAAATAAAAGCCTTTAAGGATGGCTGGTTCCAGGTCCAGGATGAGGCTGCACAGCTTGTCACCTGTCTTTTAAATCCCCGGCCCGGAGATACTGTTTTAGACGCATGCGCAGGTCTGGGCGGCAAAACCGGACATATTGCGCAGATGATGAAAAATACAGGCAGACTGTTAGCCCTGGATAATCAGGCTGATAAACTGCAACGGCTTGAATCTGAAATGAAAAGGCTTGGAATCTCAATTGTGACAACCTGCAATTACGATCTTACCAGCCCGTTTAACAGGCAATTCTCATATAAGGGCTTTTCCGGATTTGACCGTATTCTTTTAGACGCGCCATGTTCCGGGCTGGGTGTTCTCAGGAGAAACCCTGATGCAAAATGGTCAATATCAGATAATAAATTAAACAGTTACAAGGCAAGACAGATAAACTTTCTAAATAATTTAGCGCAGCTTGTAAAACCGTCAGGCACCCTGGTTTATGCTGTATGCAGCACAGAACCGGAGGAAAACGAAGAGGTCGTTAAAGAGTTTTTGAATATGCATTCAGAGTTTGTTGTAAATAATAAGCTTGAAGGTCTGCCAAAAAATGTATATTCACTTATAAATAAAAATCGATATTTAAAAACTTATCCGCATATAAATAATATGGATGGTTTTTTTGCGGTTTGCTTTAAACGGATAGTAACTATTCAGGCAGGCACAGAGGGGCAAAGGCACAAAGGCACAAAGAAAAATGAAAACATATAGGGATGCTTCAATAAATTGTAGAATTTCCGAGACGTTGAATTAAGCCGAGAGATAGAACGAATGCTTAACAGTTTATTCAGGAAGTTAAGCAGCAAATAGGCAAGACAACTTTGTGCCTCTGTGCCTTTGTGCCTATTAACCTGAGTAGTTACAATTCTATAACACCTAACACGTTTCGCAAAAAGTTCGAAAATATAAAGATATATCTTAGAAGGATTATCATGAAACGATTTTATTCCATTTTAATTTTAGTTGCGGTCCTTTTTTTCTTTGGATGCGCTGGCGGCAATGCTGTGAAGAAGAAGCCTGAGCATATTATCTCAGGCATGAAAGAAATACAGAAAGGAGCCACATGGTATCAAAAAGGCTGTTACAAACGATCTCTGGAGTACTTTTTCAGGGCGCATGAACTTTTTGCCGCATCCGATCAATTAGACGGGGTCGCCATGAGCATGAACAATATCGGAAATATTTACAGAATCATGGAAGACACTGACAGCTCCCTGCTCTTTTTTGAAGAATCTATCAGGATCTATCAGGATATCAAGGATTATAAAGGGTTGGCGCAGGCGCTCTCAAACAAAGCCGCAGCGCTGATAGATGGCGACAGGCTCAAAGAAGCTGCCCGTGTGTTAAGATTGGCTGAAAATATTGCACAAAAAAATTCTATTCCGGACAATCACATATTAAACAAGCGGGGCATCCTCTTTATCAGGCAAAAGGAATACAGCCGCGCGGAGGAGATATTAAACTCAGCCCTTGCTAATACTGATCCTGCTAACCATTCAGAATATGCAACAGTAAATTTTGCTCTGGGCACCCTGATGCGTGAAACCGGACGCTATGAAAAAGCTGTTTATTTCTTTAAGGCAGCTCTGGATACTGACCGCTTATCAGGATTTCACAAAGGGATTGCCGACGATCTTAGCGCTATTGGGGATATCAATTTCAGCCAAAGCAAATACGAACCAGCAGTGAATTTTTTTAAGCGGAGTATAAAGATTTACGCTCTTATCGAAAATAGAAAGAAAGTATCTGAAGTCATGGACCGGCTTGTAAAGGCCGCGGAAAAGGCAGATCTGGATATCAGCATTACAAAACATTTTGTAAAAACCTGGCTCGAGGGAAAAGCTTTTGAAAACCCCTGCAAATAACAGCGATATACATCACCTTTCCTTTGAAGACAAGGAAATTACTCTTATAGGCACGGCCCACGTATCAAGAGAAAGCGCAAGGCTTGTAGCCTCTGTTATCGAAGAGGAAAAACCGGATACAGTCTGCATCGAACTTTGCCAATCCAGATACCAGACTATCCGACAAAAGGACAGATGGCAAAATATGGATATTGTCAAAGTCATCAAGGAGAAAAAAGCTTTTCTCCTTCTTTCAAACCTGCTTCTGGCATCATTTCAAAAAAGGATAGCGAAAAAACTCGGTATTAAACCCGGGGCGGAAATTATAGCAGCCATTGAAACAGCGGAAAAGGTTGGAGCACAGATACATCTTGCAGATAGAGATATTCGAATAACATTGTCAAGGACCTGGCGCGTTATGTCTCTATGGGACAAGCTGAAAATACTGTTTCAACTTATTTTATCTGTGGGAGAAATTGAGGAGATTTCCAAAAAAGATATCGAAAAAATGAAACAGAAGGACATGCTGGAAACTCTTCTCGCAGATGTTAAAAAATCGCTTCCTGTTTTAAAGAATATCCTGATTGATGAAAGGGACAGATATCTTGCTCATAAGATCAAAACAGCGCCGGGTAAAAGAATAGTGGCTGTTGTCGGCGCTGGTCATGTACCGGGCATAAAAAAATATTGGGAAACAGATACGGATATTAAAGCTCTTGAAAAGATTCCCCCCAGGGGTATGTGCATGCGCATTTTTAAATGGATTTTGCCTTTATCTATACTGGTTCTCTTTATTTTAGGCTTTTTCTACGGCGGTGCTGATACAGGAGCTCATATGATTACATGGTGGATCGTGGCAAACGGGCTGCTGGCAGGACTTGGAGCGCTAATCGCTTTTGCCCACCCACTGACGATTCTAACTTCGATTCTGGCAGCTCCTTTAACATCCTTAAATCCAATGATAGCTGCAGGGTGGGTTTCAGGACTGGTTGAGACTTTTTCAAGAAAGCCAAAGGTCAAAGATTTTGAAAGCCTCTCTGAGGACATTCTTTCCATAAGGGGTTTCCGGCAAAACAAGGTAACCAAAATCCTCCTGGTAGTGGTATTTACAAACCTGGGGAGCGCAATCGGCACCTTTGTTGCTATCCCGCTGATGTTAAAAGTATTATAGAGACCTTTGCAAAACGTTCCTTTTGCCCTATTGAGCGCTGATGGTTAGCGCTTTCGTTTCACTACTGTAATCCTTGATATGGTATCGATCTGCAAGAAAGATAACAAAAAAGTCAGTATCTGTGGAGAAGCGGCCTCCAATCCTCGCTGTGCCTATCTTTTCGCAGGCATGGAAACAGACCAATTAAGCATGAATCCTGCTTCTATTCCGGTTATAAAGGATTTTGTAACACTTTAGCTTTTTGAAAATAAATGCGCTTCAGGTATAATCAAATTTAAACCAGGAAAAACTCACGAATAAGAAATCGTAAAGAAAGAACTTGCCATAACTATAAAGAAATAGTGGTA
>JAYENE010000509.1:6280-8160 GCA_034721935.1 Thermodesulfobacteriota bacterium | reverse complement strand
GATGAGGGTTGACCACTGGAAGGTGTCGGTGTGGTATGGATTGTTGCAATTAGTTGTGGGCGTTAGTGTATTGATTGTTAAGCCTTTTGGTAGTATTATGGTTTTGTCGTTGTTAGCGGTTTATTTTGGTGCTTTTATCGTGGTCAGTTCTGCTATTCGTAAGAAATTGACTATATTAGTTTAAGGTTGGAATGAGGATGAATTGGCCACCAAACTCCGCTCTGCGAGCTACGCACGGCAGGCAGACACTCAAGGACGGACACAGACAAGAAATATCTCACGCAGGCGCTAAGGCCCTAAGAAGGACAGGAAAATAGGATAGAAGTCAGACGTCAGAAGTCGAAGGGCGGAGGTCCACAGATTAAACATTAGAGATGAAGGGATGTATTGGATTTTGGATACGTTAAGGAAGCAATTGTACAGCTTGACAATACACCATAAGGGTGTATTATTGAGAAAAGAATGACCCAGAAGCGGAAACCAACATATGACATAGAAGCCTTTAAGTCCGCTTTTGCCAGTGTGGAGAGACTTTCCGTCACCGGCACAGCGCTACGAAGCGCCGCCGCATTGGGATTCGGACGCGCCGAGATTGTGGCGACTATACAGTCCATGCAGCGAGAGCACTTCTATAAGTCTATGACTGCTTATGCCAACCCTCGGCTTTGGCAGGATGTCTACCATATTCCTTCACCGGCCGGTGAGTTGTATGTAAAGTTCGCTGCCGATGCCGTTACAGAGTTTTTGTTGCTATCGTTTAAGGAGAAAGACGATGACTAATCCCATTTGTCCAAAAACCGGGGCTGCGATGCACCGCGACGTGCGACCGATGACCCTCACCTACAAGGGCAAAAAGATAACCTTTGATATGCCAGGGTGGTACTGCGACCAGTCTGATGAGAGCATTCATACCAGCAAGGACATGAAGGTATCCGACCGAATGTTAAATCGTCTTAAAGCATGCATCGAAGGGCTGCTTGAACCGGAGGCAATCCGCCGTATCCGCAAAAAGCTTCATCTTACGCAGAAGCTCGCAGGTCGGGTTGTCGGCGGTGGACCGCGTGCCTTCCAAAAATACGAATGCGGAGACCTGTTACCAAGTCGGGCCATCAGCAGTGCCTTGATTTTGCTCGATCACAACCCCGTGGCGTTGTCCGTGCTCAAAGCACGGCATGGCAATGGAGGAGAGCCCCTGCCTTACAGCACGACGAACCAAGGTAATAACCAGGGGGCATTTGCGGGACGTCCAGAGAGCACCGGTTAAAACCGGAAATGAAATGCGTCCATAAATAAATAACTTCTAAAAGCATTGAGAATTAGCCACCAAACTCCGCTCTGCGAGCTACGCACGGCAGGCAGACACACACAGACTCACACGGACATTTGTCCGGCGGACCCCGGTACCATCTTCTGGAGCTACGGGGCAGGCATCGCTGGACAAAATAGTCATCGCTTCGCGACAGGGAAAAATGGTGGATAATGATTTTTGGTGGGGCGGTGATGAGTCGTTGCGGAAAGGGATGCTCATAGCCATGGACATTGTGTTAATCCAAGAGAGAGTCTAAAATTGATTCAAGAGAAAAGCTTTTTCATGGTCGGACATCGTATCACCCCTGAAGTGGTACGTGATGTCCTTCAAAAGGCATCGACGCACTTGTGGGACGTTGGCAACTTGTAAACTTGTGAAACTCTTTTGGGACTGAGGAACTTGGAAGGTCGCCCCGGTGAAATGCGCTGCGCTGTGACTTCGTCAATTTCACTGGGTAAAGAAGTCAGGAAAAGACAGAGATCAGAGGACGAAGGGCGAATTTACCAGGCATGTCGGGGACCAGGAACGGCAAAGGGGTCAGACCTTCATTCCTGACAAAATAGATGTGTTA
>JAYENE010000509.1:0-6180 GCA_034721935.1 Thermodesulfobacteriota bacterium | reverse complement strand
TTCACAGTTTGAGAATATAAAAGAATAATTAGCCGCCCCGGTTAAATAAGTGCAAAAGAGATTTAACGGGGTAAACAAAAAAGCCGCAAGAGTAAAAACAAAAAAATAATTAGCCACCCCAGTAGGATCTTCCGGACCTACGGGGCAGGCAGACTCACACGGACTCACACGGACGTTTGATTCGGTCGACCCCAGTACCATCTCCCGGAGCTACGGGGCAGGCCTGACCGAATCAAGATGGTCATCGCTTCGCGAAAAAAAGCCAAAATAAACGATACAAAACACGCCCCGGTTGAATGCGCTGCGGCTTTGTTGAATGCGCTCCAGTACGATCTTCCGGACCTACGGGGTAAACAAAAGTCACAAGATATTCATGTAAAAAGCAAATCATATAATAAATTCAAGCAATTTGGCGATGAGGATGGCGGAAGTATTAGACGCTAACTCAAACCGGCGCATCTCATTCCGTAAAGCGAGAAAGTTAATTTATGACAAGGATAGTAGATAATGGGACATCATGATATTTTTTTTAAACATACCTTTTCAATCAAAGAACATGCAGTTGATTTTGCAAGCCATGTTCTTCCTGCTGAAATAAACGCAAAGCTTGATTATTCAACCATCTGTCTGGAAAATACTTCCTATGTGGACAAGGAGCTGTCTGAGCATTTTTCAGACACGGTCTATTCTTGTTCTTATGAACAGTCAAAAATAAAGCTTGCGCTTTTGTTTGAACATAAAAGTTCGCCTGACAATAATTTGCCATACCAGTTAAACAAATATATGATCAGAATATGGGAATATAATATCAAACAAAAGGAAGCTTTTATTCCGGTTATTCCCATTGTTTTGTATCATGGGAAAGAAAACTGGAAGCCTGGCAGACTTAAATCATGTTTTAAGAATTTAACGACCGAGTTGATTCCATTTATTCCTGATTTTAAATATGTTTTTGTGGATTTATCTGATTATACGAATGAGGAAATTGCAGGTAAAATATTTACACAGGCATCTTTAAAAATCAGTTTGTTGATGTTAAAAAATATTTTCTATGCTGAAAAGCTGGAAAAAGAGTTAAGGGATTTTTTTGAAATAGGCAGAATCTATTTTCAAGAAGAAAAGGGTTTAAAATTTCTTGAATCCATCATAAAATATATATTTCAGGTAACAGAAATTAAAACAATAAGGGTTGTAGAGGCAATCAAACCTGTAACACCAAAAGGAGGTGATCTTGCCATGACTACTGCTGAAAAACTTAGACAGGAAGGAAGACAGGAAGGAAGACAGGAAGGAAGACGCCAGGGCAGCTATACTACATATTTTAATTTGATCCGGAATATGAAAAAGAACAGCCTTTCTGATAACGATATTGCGAGATTGATAAATCTCGATATTAATATCGTAAAAAAGATTATAAATAAAGAGGATGTTGATATTCCATTGCACCTTTTAGTTCAGGATAAATAAGCGCCATCAGGGAAGGGCCTGCGGGACATCCTTAAATAGTTAAATAACTTGGTACGAGTGGGGGGGGTATTGGTACATTTGTTACTTTAATTTTGACCCCAGTACGATCTTCCGGAGCTACAGGGCAGGCAGGGTAAATCTTAAATATTAACTATTGAGTTATCGAGCTGATGAGAGAATTAAGGAATTAAGGGATTGAATTAGCCACGGACTCACACGGACTCACACGGACATTTGTTCAGCGGACCCGCCCGCCTCGCCTGAACGAATCAACAATATGATTATGCCTTGTATTACATTTACGTTCTATTAGGCAAAAAGGATGAAGAGCAGCGAGTGGGCTCGTGATGGCGGGCAGGCTTCGCCGGACAAAAATAGTCATCGCTTCGCGAAAAATACAGAACAAACTGTACAAGTCGCCCCCAGGTGAAATGCGCTTCGCTGTCGTAAACGAATTACACAGGGCGGGGCAGGCGCAGATTACACGGATTGGAAAATGCTCATAATGTAAAGGAGAGAATAATGCCAGAGGACAAATACCAAAAACTTGCTGAAGAAATCAAGGGCTTATTTGCAAAGGAATTTGGACAGTTTAGGCTGGAGGATTTCTACAAGGTTCTTGAGGTAATACGCGCTGAAGGTTTCGGTGAAATGCCGGATTATTATGAAGCCTACGAAAAAGCTACGCAAGAGGAAAGAGATCAGATTGATTTTATGATGAAGCTTTAGAGATCCGCACCCCAGTGAAATACGCTACGCTCGTCATGGGCATGAATTTCACAGGGTAAAGAGATCAGAGGATACCCGGTTAAATTCCAAAGGGTTCTGCAATAGCGGGTCGATTATCGCAATAGTCCCGAGATTCAGACCACTAAAAAAGATAAAAGCATGAAAGTTCCATTTGCAATACCTGATCCACACCCCAGTGGAATACGCTCCGACAAGTTAAATGCGCGATGCCTTCGTTAAATACGCCCCAGATAAACAAAAAGATTGAAGAAGGTTTAACGGGGTAAACTTCACTGTCACTGCGTGAATTTAACCTGGTAAACTGTGACTCCGTCAATTTAACCCGTCAAGCTGTCACAAGTGAATTCCACAGGGCAGGGATTACGCAGATTTACGCAGATTTAAGGCAAAAAAGGGTCCACGAATTGCACGAATTTCCACGAAATAGTAAAACAAAAAATTGGTGATAATTCGTGAAATTCGTGGATAAATATAAAAAAAGAGAGACTTCGCTGCCTGTGATCGCTCAGAATGATATAGAGTTTTTTGCAAAACATATAAAACTTTTATTACGTGTATTATATATTGCACAGTGGCGTGGCCTGTGGCATAATATATATATTTGCTATTAATTACCATGAGTCAGGATATATCTTTAATTCACCTCAATGTAAGGAGGATTTATGGAGAAGGTATTAGTAACTACGGATGAGTTTAATGGTCGTTATGTTGCTATAAAAAGTTTTGATGACAATAGTATTATAGGTGTCGGGGATGATCCTGAAAAAGCTTTGAAGGATGCCGAAACAAAGGGTTTTAAATATCCTGTGCTCCTATATGTACCAAAAGAAGACGTTGTACATATTTACCCTGTAGTTGAAGCAATAATTTATTGTAACAATAAGGTCTGCTGATGCCGGTACGTAACTATCCTTTTTCAATTATAAGGCCCGGAGATATGGCCAGACCCTATCTTCCTCTAACAATACTAAATCCGGATACTGACAAGCAAATGAAGGTATATGCGCTAATAGATACCGGCGCCGATGAGTGTGCTTTTCCAGCTTCTTTTGCGCCGCTGCTTGGACATAATCTTCAGGCTGGTCAATCGAAGAAAATACGTACTGGTAATGGGATCACAATGGCTTATGGTCATATTGCTCGTATTGAAATAGGAGGATTTTCAACCCAGGATGTATTAGTGGATTTTATGCCAAATCTTAACATTCCTTTGCTTGGCGTAAAGAGCTTTCTTGGTAATTTTATTCTTACAGTTGATTATCCAAACAAAATATTTTCGTTGTCGTTACCATGTTTATGAAAATATTAAGGTACTTCCTCCACCCTTTCCATCTTCGCCTCAAATAACCGTCGAGCCACATCTCTTGCAATTTCTATAGATTCAGACACTGTGCGGCCTTGAGCAACAAGTCCCTGGACATCATCAGAAGTTGCCAAATAAACGCCCTCCGGAAGTTTTTCAATATGAAGATTTATTATTCGTTCCATGGATGACCTCCCAAATGTGTAATAGGGGACGTTGCTACGAAAGTGCGTTACTTTGGTACAAGAGGCCGGTTGGGATTTGAGGCGGATTGAGGGGCATTTGTTGAGAAATAAGAAGGAATGGGTTTATTCTTGTTATGATAAATTGGCAGGTGATTTGGTATTTGATAATGGAAGAATGATGGGGACGGGGTTTAGGGCGAGACACTCGCTGGAGACTATTTTAGCCGCAGATGGACGCAGATGAACGCGGATGGTTTTTCTTTTTCTAAGAAATAGTTCCTATTTCTCAGAAACTGCCATTTTGAAAGCCCTTTCTTGTTTTATCTGCGTGTATCTGCGTTCATCTGCGGCAACTGTTTTTGAAAATTGGTGATGACGATAAAGGTGGCGTTTGCGATTAGGGAGAGTCTTAGGACTGGGAACGCGGTTTTGATGGAGTAAGGAGCAAAGCACGGAGGCAAGTTGGGCTATTTTCTGTTCATAGATGAAAGCGGGCAAGATCGACAGGCGTCTCCGCATGAGGTTTTGGCAGGTATTGCTGTTCAGGATAGTGAACTATGGAATCTCGTTCAGCGTACCCATACCCTTGAGCAGGATGTTTTCGGAATGCGAATTTCTGAAGGTAAGCTGGAACTCAAGTGTGCGGGCAGCGGGACGCTCTTTAATAATTCAATAACTATCTCGCGCAGAGAAGTTTTTGGCACCCCAGATAAATACGTTGCTCTGTCCGTCGGAATTTAACGGGGCACGGCGGATGACACGGATTGCACGGATCTGGGTTTTTTTGTTGGTTTGTTATGATCCTGGAAGAAAGACCCCGGTTAAATAAGGGAAAGAGCGGATTTAACTGGGTAAACCCCGGTTAAATAAGTGCAAAAGAAATTTAACGGGGCACCGCCTATCGGCATCTTCGACAGGCAGACAGACCCCAGTACGATCTTCCAGACCTACGGGGCAGGCACAGACATCTACAAACTAATAGCTGCCCCGGTTAAATACGTTGCACTATCACTAACGTGAATTGAACGGGGTAAACAAAAAGGCACAGAGAGACAGTGGTCAGATGTCGGAGGTCGGAGGTCAGAAAGAAAAACAGAGAAAACGAATTTCACGGGGCGCCGCGCGGCGGCATCTTCGACCCCGAATAGCGGGATCTACGCTTTGCTTCGACAGGCTGGGCGGGCACAGACGGGAAATACCTCACGCACGTTGAGGCCTTCCTTCGTACCCTGTGAGTTCACGCAAAAGCTTCCCGAATGGGTCTGGCCTTTTCAATTCTATCTTTTCTTTTTGGGGTATGCAACACGGCCCATATGTCATTGCGCCTTTGCAGATTCAGCCAGAAATCAGGGGTGTTTTCAAATACTTTTGCCAGCATTAAAGCTGTATCAACGGTTACCGTCCGCTTTCCAGTACAAATCTCATTAACGGTTCTATGGCTGACACCCATTGCCCTTGCAAGTTGCTTTTGGGTAATCTCCAAAGGTTCAAGATATTCCTCTGTAATTATTTCCCCGACACTAACTGGTTGACGTTTTGTAATAATCATTTTCTCACCTCATCACCTATAATCATGGTTATCCAGATAAACTTTGTCGGCCTCGCCCCCGGTGCGATCCCAGAAAAACAATAGCCGCCACTGCTTATTAACCCTGATACTGTATCTGCCATGCAGAGAGCCTGATAACTTTTCAAAATGATTGCTTGGAGGGCTTCGTAAATCCAAATCACAAGTGGCATCATCAAGTATTTGTATTTTTCTAAACAAGCGTCCTCTAATGGAGGCAGGAATTTTTTTATGATGAGCATCATTCTCAAAAAAATCCTGAAGCCAAAAATCACGAAAGCTCTTAATCATGGTTGAATAGTAACGTCTATAGTTACATGTGTCAAGGGTAAAGGAAAGACAGTAAGGCCAGCGGGACGCTCTTTAAATTCACCACGAAGAACACGAAGGACACGAAGAAATAATAGGGGAGGTTGTTACCTTCTGACTTTATTTGACCCCAGATAAATAGGCTCCGCATTTAACGGGGCAGGCAGAATCTTCAGGTTTTTTTGGCACCGACCCGCCTGCCAACGGCTGCAGCGTAGCAATGGCGGGCAGGTTTCACGGATTTCACGGTTGTATTATCTTGTTGTTGCAATATAAATTCAGGCAGCTGAATTTGTATTGAGAACAATCCTTCGGAGTGGGAAAGACAGTTGTCGGTGGTCGGGAGTACCAGAGCAGTTCTTATGGTGCCGATGTGGATCTGGCAAGTTTCTGAGAAACAATGGCATTTAACGAAACCCCGGCTTTGGCAGCCTCGATAGCAAGGGCTCGGTGCACCCGCCGATCAATTCGGGAAAAACATAGGGGTCAGGTCTTCATTCTTCACAGTTTGAGAATATAAAAGATTAATTAGCCGCAGATAAACGCAGATATATTTATACAGAAAAAATAAAAAGATAGATTAGCCACAGACAGACACA
>JAYENE010000508.1:0-8161 GCA_034721935.1 Thermodesulfobacteriota bacterium | reverse complement strand
CGATCTCTTGCGCATAAAGGCTTCGCAAAAATCCTCGACATATCCACGGGTATGCCTGCGGTTTTTACAAACCCTTATGCATCAAGATCTCAGCACATATCTTCGCAAAAAATCGCTCAACTTAGGTAAAAATTAATGTAATAGTTCAGCCACAAAGATAAAACAAGGAAGCAGATTGCAGATGATTATACAGGAAGCCATTAATGTCCTGAAAATAGAGGCGGAAGGGATACTTAAATTAACGGAGCGTATTGATGATAATTTTTCCAAAATGGTGGAGATTATATACAATTCCAGCGGACGCTTAGTGGTTGCTGGTATCGGAAAGTCCGGAATAGTAGGACGGAAGATAGTGGCGACCTTAAACAGCACCGGAACAAGATCTGTATTTTTGCATCCTGTTGAAGCCATGCATGGAGACCTGGGCATTGTGAGCCATGACGATGTGTTTCTTGCCCTTTCCAGCAGCGGTAAAACCGACGAGCTTAACATACTGATACCAAGTATCCGCAAGATAGGGTGCGTAGTTATAGCCTTTACGGGCGATAAAAATTCCCCGCTGGCAAGACAAAGCGATATTGTGATCGATGCTGGCGTGGAAAGGGAGGCATGCCCTTTAGGCCTTGCCCCTACCGCAAGCACAACCGCCCTGCTCGCTATGGGAGATGCCCTTGCCGTAGTATTAATTAATAAAAAGCATTTTAACTCAAGCGATTTTAAAAAGGTTCATCCCGGCGGCATGTTAGGCCAACGTCTGGTTGGCAAGGTTAAAGATATTATGTTAACAGGCAAAGCCATACCTTATGTTTTTGCTGAATCATCCATGGAAAATGCTATTAACAAAATTGAGCGTCTTGAATTGGGAGTTACTTTTATTTTAAAATCGGATTTCACACTTGCTGGCATAATAACTGATGGCGATATAAGACGTTGTATTGTTAAGAAAAAGCCTATTTATGAATTAAAGGTCGAAGATGTCATGACAAAAAATCCACGAACTATATCTCCGGATTCTCCGGCGTATGATGCTCTGAATATGATGGAGCTGCACCAGATTACAGTCCTTCCAATAACAGACTCTTCCGGCAATGTTCAGGGGATTTTGCATCTTCACGATATATTAGGCAAAGGCGAATTTAAGTTTAATGGAACCTAAGTTGAGCGATTTATTGCGAAGATATGTGCCGAGATCTTGATGCATAAGGGTTTGCGAAAACCACAGGCATACCCGTGGATATGTCGAGGATTTTCGCGAATCCTTGATGCGCAAGAGATTGGTGCAGATCGAGTAAAAAATGGCTCAATTTAGGTGGAAGTTAGAGGAAAGCATGAACTATAATAATATTGACACAAAGATACCGACCCTGGGAAAGTCAAAAATAGCCTCTCCGATTCAACAAACAGACAGAGGCTCATATAATCAGAACTTTGTCTCCGACAATGACAGAGTATTAATCGATGTAAATTTGTCTAATGTCACAAAGATGATTAAGGAGGGCAAAAAGCTTTCCTCCTTTGAACTGGCCGGCCCCAGAAAAAAAATATACTTTGATCCAAGCAAACTACGGTGCGCTCTTGTAAGTTGCGGCGGGCTTTGTCCCGGTGTTAATGGAATAATTCGATCAATTGTTCTGGAGCTTTATTATGGATACAGAGTCCGGAATATCTACGGCATTCAGTATGGACTGCAGGGCTTTATTCCAAAATATGGTCATGATATCCTATCCCTTACGTCTGGCACAGTTGAGAAAATTATTAGAAAGGGCGGATCCTTTCTTGGTTCTTCGAGAGGCCCTCAGGATATAGATGAGATTGTCGACTGCCTGGAAAAGATGAATATAGGAGCGCTCTTTATGATCGGCGGCGATGGAACCCTGATGGCTGCATCAAAAATAAGCGATGCCTTAAAAAAAAGAGGCCTTAAAATAAGCATTACAGGAATACCCAAAACCATTGATAACGATATTTATATGGTATCAAAGTCTTTTGGGTTTGACTCAGCGGTTGACATTACTACCCAGGCAATCAGGGCTGCGCATAATGAAGCGCAGGGATATCCCAACGGCATAGGACTTATAAAACTGATGGGCAGAAATTCCGGCTTTATTGCGGCAACAGCCGCATTGGCACAGCAGGATGTAAACTTTGTTCTAATACCGGAGGTCAATATTGACCTTAAAGGGCCCGGCGGCTTTCTTGCAGCTCTTGAAAAACGCCTTGAAAACAGAAAACATGCTGTAATAGTTGTAGCGGAAGGGGCCGGCCAGAACCTGTTCAAAACTGGTAAAAACAAAAAAGAGGCGCGGGATGAATCGGGAAATATCAGGCTGCATGATATCGGGCTGTTTTTAAAGGATGCGATTACAACCTATTTCAAACAAAAAAATATTTCCATAACCCTTAAATATATTGATCCCAGCTACATAATCAGAAGCCTGCCGGCCAATTCCAACGATCATGTGTTTTGTAATTTTTTAGGACGCGATGCTGTCCATGCAGCCATGACCGGCAGAACAAATATGCTTATAGGCCACTGGAACAACCATTTTGTGCATATTCCCATCAGCCTGTCGGCAGGGAAGCGAAAACAGGTTGATCCGCACGGAAAGCTTTGGCTCAACGTTCTTGAAGCAACAGGCCAGGGCTCATTGAAGAACCAGTAAGAGCTGAACGTCGAACATCGAACGTTGATGAACTCGTAAAAAGTCGTCACTCCGGTGAAAACCGGAGTCCAGATTCTCTATAACTACTTGAAACAACTGGATTCTGGCTTTCGCCGGAATGACTGAAAACGGTATTTTTCGACTTTTTACGAGACCATCAACGTTGAACGTTGAATGGAGAAAAATCAAAAAACAGATATCAGAGATCAGAAGTCAGAAGTCAGAGATCAGAATAACAGCAGCCAAATATCCCTGAACCTTTGAACCCCTTAACATTTGCTTCTCATTGGGTGTTTGTTTTTTCATTCGATGTTGGACGTTCGATGTTCGATGTTGGACGTTCATCTTTTAATATGTTCGACGTTCGATGTTCATAGCCTTTTAGCTTGATGGTTGTGTCCTTGATTAAGCAGCCGGTATATTACATCTGCATGCTTGCCGGCCGCTCCTTTATGCGACATCATGGCTTGTGCCGCTAATTTGCCGATGGCAACTGCTTTGTGTGGATTGGCAAGATAGTATATTGCTTTTTCAGCTAATTCCTGACCATCCTTTACCTGAATGCCGCCGCCTGTTTTGTCGAGAAGATTTTTAGCATCAAGAAAATCATCCATTGAAGGGCCATAGAAAACGGGTTTGCCCCAGACTGCTGCCTCTAATATGTTTTGTCCTCCAAGCGGCGCCAGGCTGCCCCCGCAAAATACTATCGAGGCAATGCTGTATGTGTTTAAAAGCTCTCCGATCGTGTCCACAATAACTATTGGCGCTGTCCTCAAACAGTTTTGTTTATCAAGATCGCTTCTAAGCTGACATGCAAAACCTTGCTTTTTAACCAGTTTTTTTATGTAAGGCGCCCTTTCAACATGCCTTGGCGCAAGAATCAAAAGGGTTTCAGGCAAGGATTTGATGATCCTGCCATAAACATCAAGAATGATTTTTCCCTCAGACCTTCGGGTGCTTCCTGCCACAAAAACAGGTTTATCTCCTTTGATATTATATATGCTTTCCATTTTTGCTTTAATTCTTGCATCACACTGGTTTAACAAAAGATCATATTTTGCGTTTCCGTTTATTTCTATCCTTTCTCCGGGCGCTCCGATCATCTCTATGCGATGAGCATCAGCCTTGTTTATCATGCTAAAGGCATCAACAAGGTTTAACGCTGCCTTCATTAATGGCCTGATTTTTAAGTAGCTCTTAATTGTTCTAACGGAAATTCGGCCGTTAACAAGGGCTGTTTTGATGCCCACCCTGTGGGCCTCAACCAGCCAGTTCGGCCATATTTCGGTTTCAAGACATACCAGGACATCCGGTTTCAGGATAGATAAAGCCTTGCGGGCAGATAAAATAAAATCAACGGGCGCATAAATACAGGTCGCCATTGGCCGGCGATTGCCGGCGTTTAGTTTGTTTTCGGCAAAGGCCTGGCCATGTTCTGTTGTGGTCGAAAGTATAATGGCACAATTCGGCATTAAAGCTTTGATTGATTTAATAATGGCTATAGCCGAGGTCACCTCTCCTACTGAAACCGCATGCATCCATATTCGCGGTGATCCGAAAATAGCCCGCACAAGCCGATCAGGGTATAATCCAATGCGCTGGTTTATGCTCTGGCTATATCGGCCGCTTATGCGTGAATAAAACCAGAAAGGCGGAAAAAGTGAAAAAAAAAGAGAAGAGCTAATAAAACTATATGCTGTATATGCAAGGTTCATTGGTTCATTGGTTCAAGGTTCAAGGTTCATTGGTTCAAGGTTCAGGGTTCAGGATAAAGCTATTAGCTATTAGCTAAAGGCTAACTGCCACGCGGCGCAAGCGCCTGCGCTGCGCGTAACAATCTTCGATTTGAAAATATTGGTGCATAGCAGTTAGCCCGGCGCTCCAAGAAAAATAACTCTGAACCTCTGAACCGTGAACCTGTGAACGGTTACGACTTATTTAACTGGGGTGGCTGAATTAGTTCAACTCTATAAATTTATTCCCCTTTATACGAAGAAGATATAGCCTTTTTTTGATCTCTCCGTTATTATTAAATGATGTAAGGCCTGTTACGCCCTGAAAATTATTAAGATTCATTAATGCGCTTTTAATAGAACTCCTGTATCGAATATCAGGCCTGCTTACAATCTTAAATAATATCATTGCCGAGTCATAAGCTACAGCCTCGACAAATTCCGGTTTCTCTTTAAAGGTTTGCTTAAAAACAGCCACAAAATCAGTGACCTGTTTTGAAGAGCTTTCCGCAAAAAAAACATCGGGCATAATTGCGTTCTGCACATAACGCCGCGCCATCTTGATTAAACTGTCACAATGCCACAGATTGGTGCCTAAAAGATATACATCCTTAACATCATAAAATGCCAGTTGGGGTATAATTAATCCCGCCCGCTCCGGCGCATCGGGAATGAAGACAGCATCAAAATCGACAATTGCTTCAGGTTCTTGTTCCTCTTTATTTTCTTCTTTGTCTTCACTTATATCATCGTTTTTGCCTGCTTTTTCATCTTCGGCCACACCATCTTTATCATCTTCGATCAATGTATCCATAATTCTTATATCTTCGGGGACTTCATAATAAAGACCGACCAGCTTTTTGATGGGATCGGCAAAATCTGTATGCTCGACATTATATGATTCAATGCCGACAACCTTTCCGCCATAAGCTGTAACTTCATCCCAGAATAGATTCATAAATGTTGTTCCATAATTATCATCAGGGTAAAGGATTGCAAAATTGCCAAGCCCCAGCTCTTCAATTGCATAAGATACAAGAGTATGAACCTGCATCATGGGAGTGAAAAAATTTCTAAAAACATAGTTTCCAATATCGGCAATATTATTCTTTTGGGTTATGGTAATGATTGGAATGCCTTTGTCCTGCGCTGCCAGCGCGGCAGATTCTGCCGTAAAGATTGGGCCGATAATTGCCGCGACATGCTCATCGAACAATTCCCTTACAGCCGCGGCAGCTTTGTCTGCATCGGATTTTGTATCTTTTATAATCAGTTTTACAGCAGGTTGAATGCCCTGGGAGCAAAATTGATTCATAGCGAACTCAATGCCTTTTAATGCCCTGCGGCCGAAACTTTCGCAGGGACCGCTTAGCGGGAGCAAACAGCCTATTGTGTATTTGCTGTATACCCCTTTTTTTCTAATCTCTTCTATCAGTTTTTGAGCTTTCAGTGCGTTTTCGTGCTCAGGGAACCTTTCTATAAATTGCGACAATATCCTTTCAGCATCATCATATTTTTCTTTTTCAGCTTTGCTTTGTCCCAAGCGGTACATAAGATAACCGGCCGGCGGCTTATCTTTCAGTTGAGTTAAAAAAAATATAATATCGGCTGTGCCAAGCAGCCCGGCAGCTTCATTTATTTTTGCAATTATCGGTTCTTTTGCGGGACCCTTTGCTTTGTTAAGCGCTAAAATATAGGAATTAACGGCATCTTTCGGAAAGCCTGTCGCAAAATGAGCATCGCCAAGAAGAACATATGTTCTGACAATATTAATCCCGGCAACTTTACGTCCTATTATATCGTTTGCCTGCTTGATTGCTTCATTGTATTTGCCTTCGCTGTAAAGCATAACAAGAATTTCAACCATGGCATCAGGAATAAAAGGACTTTTCGGATAATCTTCGATTAAACGATTATAACAGCTTAGAGCTTTTGCATTATTGCCAAGATTAGACCAGGCTGCCCCTGTCTTTATTAAAGCCGCATCTGCCAGGCGTCCATTTGGAAACCTGGAAAGGTATTCAGTGTGCTTGATCAGGGCTTTTTCATATAATTTTGCCTGAAACAGCTCTTCAGCCTGTGCAAAGAGAATATCTCCCGGATCAACATATACAGGCCTGGGAGGCAGGACCTGTTTCGGCGCGCATGCCGCAAAAAAGAAGGCTGTGATAAAAATTATAATTATGTTTTTCAAGCTCATATTCAAAGAAGGTTCAGGGTTCAAAGGTTATAGCTTGCTGATATCCTTAACTTTATAACATAATGCATCCTACATAACTTCCCAATTTCCAATTTCTATTTTCCAATTTCAAGTTTCAAGCCCCGCCACGGCGGGGCTACAAATATGCTGATTTTGCCCTTACTCAATTATAGATAAACCAACAAGGCGATGCCCTTTGAATCTTCCCTGGTCATCTTTTATGATATATTTTATTTTTGTTTTAAGCAATATAAAAAGAATTTAATGTAAAATCAAGATGTAAAGCCGTTGTGACTATTTGTTTTTTTATGCTATATAATATATTGTAACACTTTAGCTTTTTGAAAATAAATGCGCTTCAGGTATAATCAAATTTAAACCAGGAAAAACTCACGAATAAGAAATCGTAAAGAAAGAACTTGCCATAACTATAAAGAAATAGTGGTAACTTAACCAATGAATTAGACAAAAATGGCATTTTAAACCTGGTTCTTTCTTAACGATTTCTAATTCCTTCAAACAGTTTCCTGCTTTAACCTAAATTGAGCGATTTTTTACTCGATCTGCACCAATCTCTTGCGCATCAAGGATTCGCGAAAATCCTCAACATATCCACGGGTATGCCTGTGGTTTTCGCAAACCCTTATGCATCAAGATCTCGGCACATATCTTCGCAATAAATCGCTCAACTTAGGTTTAAATCTGATCACACCCGAAGCTTGGTTTCAGATGGTTTGCTGCATAACACTAAAGTATTACAATATATTTAGCGCCTGAACGAAAAATTGGTCAAACTGTCATTTCGAGTCCGCCAAAGGACGCTGGCGGACGAAGAAATCTTATCTCTTTGATAATATTGACATTCAAGATTTCTCCCGGAGCCTGCCCTGATCGTAAATACTACGATTCCTCGCTTTGCTCGGAATGACAGAAGCAAAGGGTTCGAAATGGCAAAAAACGGACTTTTCATTCAGGCACTATTTAGATGTTGCAGAAATGGCTTGATTTGGTATTCTATATAACAGAAATTTACAAACTCATTATCTGGTCAACCTGAGGCAGCGGACAATTAAATTTAAGAACGGCTGAAACTCGCACATAAGTGAGCGTAAAGAAATAACTTAGAGCAATCATTTTATAAAAAGCTTGCTAAAGCCGACATTATCCGACTCATAGAAAATTTTATTTGGCCGTCGTTATTTCTTAACACTCACTAACATGCCCCGCCTGCCATTGCGAGTTTACCCGCCATCCATACCGGCCTATCTTCTGCAAGCAACAACATTGTGGACGGACAAGGCAAGGTAGCATAGGCACGAGCGGGCAGGTCAAACAGTCAGCCGTTTTAAATTTAACTGTCCGCCACATCAGGTTGTTGGCAGGTTACTTTTTGAGTTTGTAAATTTCTCATATAAAAATAAGGGAAATATTCTTAGTTCAGACCTCAGAATACGACACCCAAATTGAGGAGTATTCCTGGACAATACGGTAATTGTTTAGTAGCTACAAATCAATATATACAATTTTTATTTACAATAAACATCATATATTGTGGTTTATGACAA
>JAYENE010000507.1:0-8180 GCA_034721935.1 Thermodesulfobacteriota bacterium | reverse complement strand
TCGTAAAATGATTGCGCGCCTACACGAGGAATTGGCTATCTTTGAAGGGAGCGAAGAAGCAAGGCATTCCGTATCGAGTTGAACATCAGTTGCCAGATGCCGCCGTGATGTCGGCCAGTGCGGAGCGGTCACTGGAAGGTGGTTGAATGACTCACTTAACCGAAGAAACTCCGGAACAAACTGCCGTTACCTGGTTCGAAACCCTCGAATAAACAGCTCTATTGATTATTGTTCGCCTGATGAGTATGAATATATTAAAATGAATAAAGTGGCTTAATTAACTGTCAACATTTTTAGGCCCCGTCCAGAAATCAAAACACTTGTTTGGAAGTAAGGCGAAATGGGAAATTTAGCTAAAAACGATTATATAGAACATTGGCAATATGGAATCGGCAAGATCATAATCACAAGCAGCAAATCCGTCGTGGTGGATTTTGTAGAACGTAAGAACATGGAGTTTCCGATTGAGAAGACAACTTATTTAAAAAAGCTGAACACCAAAGGGTTGCTGGCAAGGTTGTATGATGACCCGGCAAGGGTGCAGGACCTCATAAAAACAGGGTCGACAGAGATAATAAAGCTGCTGATATTTGATTACGATATAGCTCAAGAAACAAAAATAGACCGCAACAAAATCAAACCGTTGTTAACAAATTCCGATGCGAGAGACCAAGGGTGGAAATCAGATTATTCCTTGATCCAAGACAAGGATTGGAGCAAATGGTGGGCCAACATAAACAAAAAGCTGAAGAACGACCCATGGTTCGACACATCGTCAAAATCTGAGATCATACTTCGAGAAAAACCTGTCTCAAAAAAGGAAGAAAACTTTCAGCTCTTCTTGAAGGAAAAAGATGAATCCAAAAAGCTTTCTGATGCGGAGAAGCTTTTGAAAATCTGCAAAGCAGGAGAAGATGAATCAATAATTCTCGATGTGGCAAACTATATAGCAGGACAGATTGCTGAAATACCGTCAAATGAGGTTCCTGGTTTGGCTCTTTTTCTCTGCGTTCAGTTGCAAAAGAAGGGAGGTAGGGTAGAGCCTTTTGATGACAGGGCTTATGAGTTAACGTTGAAAGCTTTGGCAGAGTCCAAATTGCCGGTTCAAAAAGAGCTGTCATTGTATTCGTTTTTTTCTAATCTGCCGAACCAAGATCTGATAGACCACTTCTATCTCTATTTGCATGGATCACAAAAGCTAAAAGAACGAATACATAAATTTTTAACCAAGACAAAAAGCAAAAAGCTCAATTTAAAGCAGGCCGAAAACGGAGGGCGGCTGACACAAGGCCAAATATCAGCGATCAATTCCTTAACATCAAAAGAGAAAGAAGTGTTGTATAAGGAGATCTCTGAAATAGTGATCTTGTTGAAGGATAAAACTTCCGAGGATATTATAGCTTCGCTTCTTTTAAGCGATTCTGTTGATTTTTACATCAAAGAGGCGGTTTCAAAAGTTGTGGTGGCTAAAAACATGACCAGTCTTGTTTATCGTTATTTTAACCATGTTGACCTGGTTGAAGAGTCAAAAATACCTTTTCTTCAGGACTTTTTGAGTATCCTTGGCGATGAAAACACCGAGCTGGCTTTTCAGCATATTTTGCTAAACGAAAAAACGGCAAAGGTGAGGCCTCAAGTTTTTTTTGCTGCATATAAAGAGCTCATTGAATGCACATCGCTCAACTTCAGCAACGACAAAATACAATCGTTGATAAACCATGCAGATAACATCTTGTCCAAGGATGGGATTGATGTACACAAATATTTGAGGCTGAAGATAGGCAGTATCAGCGTTGACCTTCGGAAACATGAAGATTTAAAACAACCATTGGGAAACACTTACTTAATAGACCTTGCCAAGTCGAGGCAAAACGAGATCGAAAGAAGGATCGATGCGATCAATATACTGATAGGAAGAAGATTAAAGGAAGAGTGCCAATCTGCGGCACTGGAGTTGACCGAAGGGCTGACTGTTTCCGACATTGAAATCATAGATAAAATCATTTGTGCATTCCCAGACACCAAATTCAAAAGGAACCTTTTTCATTTTTTTATAGAGAAAGCCAGCTTTCATAACAAAAATGATGAGAGAGCATTTCGAACCCTTTTATCAAAGACAGGGACTTTAGATGATTTTGTCGATTACATTCTGTCAAGCAAGTTTTCTGATTTGTTTGACAAGCATATAAAAAAATTGCAGATAATTTTAAATGACGAGCAAATCGCTAAAAAAATAGCCAGATGTTTCTTAAAACAATCAGTCGATGCCCATGGGGTCGACAGCACAGCTTTGAGCAAGTTGTCGTTGATGTATTCTCCAGCTGTTAAATGGGTGGTAGGGGCGGCCGTTGAGTTCAGCATTGAAAAAGAATCCGAGTTCACAGACAAGCTGGGTAGAGAGAAAGATGAACATAAAGGAGACACAGAGAGATGGATAAAGCAGCAAGATGATCAGATATTAGATGCGATAGACAAGAGATCGCAACGGTATGAGACACATCTGGCCAAACTAATACCGTTGCTGAACATGTTGGTTGAGATAGGGGATTCTCTCAGCACCATTTCTGCTGAAGAAGCTGACGACAACTCGAACAGTCAAGCGAAAAACAGAATACTATATGTGAAAGAAGAGCTCGAAGGTGTGTTGAAGATTTTAAAAATAATTGACCGTGATTAATTGTCTGGGGGACTTAAGATGGTTCTTGGTATTGATTATGGAACTACGACAACTTTGATTTCATTCAACAGTGGAAACGACTCCACTACAAATTCCAAACTACTTGATATCGGTGGCAACCGTTTAGGATATCAGAGATCTTCTATTCCCTCACTTTTGGCGATCAATAAAAAGTTTGAATTTTCGATAGGATACGAGGCAGAGAAGACTGCCAATGAAATGCCTAATGAGACCATTGCGTTAAGATCGTTAAAACGATGTCTTTCCTGCGACATCAAAAAAGAAAATGGGCAAAGTGTTTGCTGGAATCCCATGAACCAACAATACTGCATCGGAAATCAAGAATTTAAAATTTTCAACAAGATATTTTCAGCTCGTGAACTGATCGGTGTGTTTATCGATGAGCTTCTGAAAATGGTCCCCTCAGACCTTCTTGGGGAAAAAAGAAGCCTGAACACAGTGGGCTTATCTGTACCCGCAATATTCGGACGCACCCCCAGGAACACAATATATGACCTGTTGATAAATAGGTTCGATGGAAATGCAAAGATAAATATTGTCAACGAACCTACCGCAGCAATAATCGCCTGCCAAGATGAAATGTTGAAAGATGATGACGGGATCTACGCAATTTTAGATATCGGCGGTGGAACAACAGATATCGTTTTATATGAAAAAAAGGGCGAAGCATATTTTTTGTTCAAACCGTCCGGTGTCAAAACAGCAGGAGATGATCTTGACATAGCTATGAACAAGGCGCTTAATCCGGGCAATGATATTACTTTTGAAGCACAGAGGGAGATACAAAGGGCCAAGGAGCGGTTGTCTTTCTCTGAAAATGTGACGGTGTTTGGCAAAAATCTAACCAGAAAAGATTACATACAGATTGTAAAACCCGAAATTGAGAAAATCATATCGGAGCTGGGGAAAGAGATAAAGAAAGTGTTTGACTTTTACAAACCGTCTTCAACAACAGGCAAAAGGTTTAGATTAAAGACGATATATTTGAGCGGAGGAGGGGCAAGGATACCGTTTCTTGGGGATTTGATCAAACAGGATGATCAGATCAACGCTTACGAGCCTGACATCAGTATTATCAAAAACAAAATATTGCATGAAATATATAAAGATGACCTCTCAATGGTTGTCGTTGCTTTGGGGACATCTCGGTTGAAAGGAAAAATATCGGATTGTGTTCAATTTATTCTGCCGTATTCAATTCGGCTCTTGATTGGCGACAAAACGGTCGAGAAGCTTCCCATCTACACGGAGCTGCCTGCGAGTTTCCATATTTCAAACAGAAACAACAAGAAAATCAAAATTATTGCTTGCGATTCAAATAACCCTAACAAGCCTGTTCATGACCTAACTGCTGAGCTTATCAGCGATACTGACGACGAAATTAGACTGGATAAGTTTGTAAACAGATCAAATTCAAATTATTTTGATGTTTTTATTGATAAATACAACATTATGAGGGTAATGGCTAAATATTTACCTGGTCCCCCAAACCGCCCTTTTCGTCTTCCGTGGCAGGGCGGGATCGAAACCGCTCTGTTTAATAAACACAGGAAACAGTGGCGTGAAAGACAGAAAGACTCATAGCCGAAGGTGAATCATGGACATTTCATTTTTAGGCAAAGGTGAACTGTCTGAAATATTGGATCAGATGATATCAGATTCAATCAAGATCTCAATAGCATCCGCCTTTTTGAATTTCAAAGGAGTGTCGCTACTTAAGAAATATTTAAATAAATACGGAAATATCAAAAAGATTCAATTGCTTTTAGATGAAGATTTTCATCAAGATGACGCTGTAAAAAAGAAACTTATATCGGAGTTGTCGCAATTGCCGAACACTGAGGTAAGAATATTCAGTGATAGAAAAAGGTTGTTCCACGCAAAAATTTACTGCTTTAGAGGTGCTGAAAAGGTTAAGGCAGTAGTAGGTTCTTCCAACCTAACGGCAGGCGGGTTTTTCATAACATAGAAATGAACGTCTTGTTTGAAACCGACCCTTCAAACCCGGAAATTCAAAAGCTAAATAAAATTTACAATGAGCACTGGGGTAAAAGCATACCTTCACGTGACTACATCCGTGACATAGGAGGAGATATGAGCACTGGAGATTTCAAAATCGGAGACAAGGTAAGGATTGGGCAAAAAGCCGACTTGGGCATAGGCAAAATAGTTGATATTGAAGGTGATCAGGCAGACATATTTTTTAAAGAAAGAGGCCTTGCCGAGACCGCTCACGTCAATGATATCGAGCTGGCATACGAACCGTTTGATATGGCCAAGGGCAACAGGTTCGATGAGCCCAAAAAGTTTGATTTGCGCACCAAGGCCTTATATCTGCCGATTGCAAACAAAAACGGTATATTGTCAAACTCGATAATTGAAATCCTGCCGCACCAGGTGTTGGCATCCCACAAAGTAGTTACGAGCGAATCAAGAAGGTTTTTGCTGGCGGATGAGGTTGGTCTCGGCAAAACCTTTGAGGCGGGAATTATTATAAGAGAGCTTTACAGCAGAGGAGAAGCAGACAGGGTTTTGATCATTACACCTGCTGGGCTTGTGGAACAGTGGCAAGAGGATATGGTCAAGTTTAATATGGATTATACAATCTACAGATCAGGTATGGAAACAGCAATAAAAGACTTTTGGAACAAAATGAACACCGTCATCACCTCAATAGACACCATCAAGCAGGAAGGAAATTTAGAAACCTTGTTCAAGGGAAATGATTGGGATGTTATTGTTGTCGACGAAGCTCATTATCTAACCCGGAAAGATTACGGTCAAAAAGCTGATAAATCGGAAAGATATGTGGCTGTGGAAAAGCTAAAAGACAGGACCAAGTCTCTTTTGTTCCTCACGGCCACCCCGCACCAAGGTGACAGAAACAAGTTTTACAACCTTGTCAATTTGCTGGATGAAGAACTGTTTGACGACGACTTTAATCTGTTCCAAAACAGGGAAAAGCTGGGAAACCTTATGATAAGGCAGCGCAAAATTGATGTTACCGATGAAAATGGAAACCCAATATTTGTTAAAAGAATTGTCAACACTTTAAACCACTCAATGTCTGATGCTGAGAAGCGCTTTTTTAATTACTTAAACCGTTATTTGACAACCGGATATAAAATTTCAGAACAAGATTCAAGTAGTGCCCGTTACAGAGCCTTGGGCTTTGTCATGACCACTTTTCAGAAGCTGGCCGCCAGCAGCATCTTTGCAGTAAAAACGGCCCTTCAAAAACGCTTGATCAGGCTCCTGTTTATAGAGATAGAGAAAACGAAAGATGAGATCATCATTGAAAGGAACAAAGGGGAAATCGTTGAGTTCAGAAAAAACATGTACACAAAGGGGGAAAATGATGACGACATCTATTCCCTGGAAAGAAATGAGTTTGAAAAATACATAAAAAAAGAAAACATAGACCCTGCGGAGTCCATCGCCACGCCGGATGAGATAGAAAAGTTGAAGGAACTGCTGAGCTATGTTCCGGATGATATGGAGACAAAGTTAGTGGAGCTGTTAGAAAACATAAAAACCATCAAAGAAAAAGATTTTGACGAAAAAGTGATAATATTCACTGAGTATCTCAACACACAAGATTATATCGTCGACAAGCTGAAAGAGGTATACGGGGACAAGGATGTCGTTCGCATAAGAGGCGGTGATCAGCAAGAAAAAACAAGTGCCGCAAAAGAGTTTAAAAAGAGCGCACACTTTCTCGTTTCAACTCAGGCCGGAGGTGAAGGCATAAACTTGCAACACTGCCACATATTGATCAATTACGATATGCCGTGGAACCCGATGAAGGTTGAGCAGAGAATCGGTCGTATACACCGTTATAAAGCAAAGGACACCGCTCAAGTATACAACATGTTTGCCCAAGACACTATTGAGGATAGGATTTATCAGCGATTGGATGATAAACTTTACGAAATCACACAAACAATTGGAAATGATGATGAAAGGGAGGCCTATCGGGAAAACATTCTTGGCATAATCGCAGAAGAGTTAAATTTCGATGAACTGTATAAAGAAGTATTGAAGAAGGGACAGGAAGTTGATGAAATCACTAAGGACAAAATAGATGCAGCCATAGAAAGAGCCAAAGAAGTATACGAAAAACTAGGTGATTTTGCGCAGGATCTTGAGCAGTTCAATCTTGATAAATATTTCAAAACAAAAGGTGGTGTCAGCTTACTGGATGTTGAGACTTTCGTTAAAGATTTCGTGAGATCGGAGGGGAAAAAGTTGCTGGAAGATGGAGAGGGATGTTACGAGTTCATTGTTCCGGAAATAATTCCTATGTATGGTGGGCACAAACACAAAAAAGTTACTTTCGATAGAGATTTGGCTGTTGAAGATCCTTCCATCAACTTCATGGCGATAGGTCATCACATCACAGATTCAATTATAAACAAATGCTCTGGGTACGGCTATGGGGGAAGGTGCTCAAAACGTCAAGTATTCAACGAGGAACATAAGGGAGGGGCCGGGATACAATGCAATTATTTGGTTGAGTATCAAGCTCCACAACCAGGGACGGAAAAGAACCGGGTACTTAGAAAAGAGCTTCACATGCTGATGTTTGATCAAAACTGTAAGTATCGCGATGAATGGAAAGATTTGGCGATAAATGATAGTGAAAAGAAATATCGCGACGACGACTTTGTCTATGCAAACAGGGCCTATTTAGAAGAGGCGGAAGAGGCCGCCGAGAAAAAAATAAAGAAGCTGATAGATGAAACCATTGAAGAGCTCCGAGAAAAAAATCCAAATGTGATCTACAAAAAAAACCTTGAGAATATAGCTTTGTTTTCTATAAACTAAGACGAAAAAAACGGGGTTGAATTTAGGCGTTTCTTTTTTCATTTGTTTGGGGAATCTATATAACGTTCCTCAGTTTATAAGTTTATATCGTCAAGAAATGAATATTGTTTTTCTTTTGCAATTTTCTTCCTGTCTTTACACAAACTCCGAAAGAAACAGGTGGAGTGATACCTGTGTGGCCGGCTGATATCTCGATTTCCGATCAGTTAGATTGTAAAAAATATTCGGGTAACAGCGATACGGCGGAAAGCGGACAGATCCGGTCTGCGAATGAAATCCGATGTCAAGGGGTTTTCGGTTAAAATATGTGACAATCATCACCTTATTTGGACGTAAAATGCGACTTATCGCACAAAATTGGCTGGAATCGACTCAATCAATCAAATCATGATACCTTCCTTCCATTAACCACTGAAAACCACTTTACAATTGTATAATTAATCTTTGTTTGATATATTTTATTTTTGTTTATTTTGACAAACTTGTAAAAAGTCACGAAGTTAACCCCCTATGAAAGATTACAGACCGATTATCGGCATTACAATGGGTGATCCTGTATGAACAGTTTGCGAAGTCGGCAAAACTCGAAGAAGTAATAAAGAAGAACCTGTTAGCGTTAGGGTTCGGGATTTGACCATGCAGAAGATATTCATCA
>JAYENE010000506.1:0-1822 GCA_034721935.1 Thermodesulfobacteriota bacterium | reverse complement strand
TTAATATTTTCACCGCAGAGCCGCAGAGGGAGTATTACCAGTTTGTTAAAATTGGAATGATATCCCACAGCATCGTCATTTATCGGGCGGGCCCGCCCGCCTCGCCTGAGCGAAAGTCTTCAGGGATGCTGACTGCCTCATTTGGCCGAGAGCGATGGCGGGCGGGGTAAACCCGCCCCTACGGGTTACGTGCATCAAATTTCGTAGAGCCGGGTTTATCCCGCCCGATCGTAGGGGCGGGTTTATCCCGCCCGAATAGAGTTTATGTTTTCGGCTTTAACAAATTGGTAATGCTCCCGGCGCAGAGAACGCAGAGAAGTTATTTTTTTTAAGAAAAAATTATACTTTGCATTCTTTGCGTCTCGATCGAAGCGTGCGGTGATATAAAAACCTGGATTTTAGCCAATCAATATTGATGCCATGTGAATCAAAACAAGTAGATGATGGAGCAAAGTAATGCTGCAAAAAGTTGTTTTTCTTGACAGAGACGGCGTGATAAACAGGAATTCGGTGGATTACATAAAGAGCTGGGAGGAATTTGAGTTTTTTCCCAAAAGTATTGAAGCAATAAGACTTTTAAATTTAAATGGATTTACCACCATAATTATCACCAACCAGTCTGTAATAAATCGCAATATGGTATCAAGGGAGGGGCTTGAGTATATTCATGCCTTAATGAAAAAAGAGATTAAATCAGGAGGCGGAGACATAAAGGACATTTTTTATTGTCCTCATATTCCTGAAGATGGTTGTGATTGCCGTAAACCAGAGCCCGGGTTAATACTCCAGGCACAGAAAAAATACCAGATTGATCTTATGGATTCGGTTATGGTGGGTGACAGCGCAAAGGACATTGAATGCGCGCGCAGGGCAGGTTGCAGACTGGGTGTTCTGGTTAAAAGCGATAATAGTGCAAATGCTGAAAAGATTCTGTCAGAAAAGAAAATTTCACCCGATTATATAGCTTCCGATCTCTATGATGCCGCGATCTGGATAAGCAGTCACTTCCTATGATAACTCTCGAAGGACATCTTGAAAGAATTACCTACTATAACGAAGAAAACCATTATACTGTTGCGCGATTAAAGACAGGCAAAGATCAAACTCCTGTAACCGTTACAGGGTTCATGCCGGCTGTCAGCCCGGGCGAAACTCTTAAACCTAAATTGAGCGATTTTTTACTCGATCTGCACCAATCTCTTGCGCATCAAGGATTCGCGAAAATCCTCGACATATCCACGGGTATGCCTGTGGTTTTCGCAAACCCTTATGCATCAAGATCTCGGCACATATCTTCGCAATAAATCGCTCAACTTAGGTTAAAATAAAAGGCAGATGGGAGACTCACCCGAAATATGGCCAGCAATTACCTCCATTGACACAGCAAACAGCCGGCTTTCCGTGAATTACTATGGCAGAAAGGTTGCCTATGATTTTGCGGAAACAGAGGAGCTTTCACTGGCGTACGCCATAACCGTGTACAAGTCACAGGGATCGGAGTATCCTGCGGTGGTTGTGCCGATAATGACCCAGCATTTTGCTTTGCTCCAGAGGAACCTGCTTTATACAGCAATAACAAGGGGTAAAAAAACTGGGTAACACTTTAGCTTTTTGAAAATAAATGCGCTTCAGGTATAATCAAATTTAAACCAGGAAAAACTCACGAATAAGAAATCGTAAAGAAAGAACTTGCCGTAACTATAAAGAAATAGTGGTAACTTAACCAAAGAATTAGACAAAAATGGCATTTTAAACCTGGTTCTTTCTTAACGATTTCTAATTCCTTCAAACAGTTTCCTGCTTTAAATCTGATCACACCCGA
>JAYENE010000505.1:0-8193 GCA_034721935.1 Thermodesulfobacteriota bacterium | reverse complement strand
TAAATGAACAATTTTTCCCGGCCCGATCAACCAAACCAAACAGCATTTCCTCTGGCAAAAGCCGGATATCCCTTGATTTTAGCTTCAGCATTTATAACCGCTGTGTTTGCTCTGTTGGAACTGATTGCTTTGTCTTTGACAGGGCTGGCAGTTACCATTTTTATCTGTTATTTTTTCAGAGACCCGGACCGGGTTGTTCCCAACAAGAATGGCGCGGTTGTTTCGCCGGCAGATGGAAAGGTTGTTGAGGCGTGTATCAAAGAGAACAACCCCTATTTTAAAGGTCGTTGCCTTAAGATAAGCATCTTCATGTCGGTGTTTAATGTCCATGTAAATCGCATTCCGCATGAAGGGAAGATTGAAAAGATTAATTATTATCCAGGAAAATTTATTCCCGCAAATTTCAATAAGGCATCAAGCGATAATGAACGAAATGCGGTTTTTATTAAAACAGACCTGGGAAAAAAATATTGTGTTGTCCAAATTGCGGGGCTGATTGCCAGGCGAATTATCTGCAAGGTTCATGACGGCGACAAAATGGTCCGCGGGCAGCGTTTTGGTATGATATGCTTTGGCTCACGACTTGATGTTTATTTGCCTGATGACACAAATCTAAATGTATGCATTGAAGACAGGGTAAAGGCAGGAACATCGATATTAGGATGTTTATCATGAAAAGAAAGAAGATTAACAAAAAGGGCTTTGGCCGCGGGATATATATTCTGCCGAATATTTTTACATCTCTTAATATTTTTTGCGGTTTCTATGCAATTATATCTGCCATAGACGGCAAATATATTGCAGCGGCTATAGCGATAATAATCGCTGTTGTATTTGATATTTTAGACGGTAAAATCGCCAGAGCTACAAAGACTGCAAGCAGATTTGGCGTGGAATACGATTCTCTTGCAGACCTTATATCCTTTGGTCTTGCTCCAGGGTTAATGATTTACTTGTGGGCGCTTGAACCTCTTGGGAGGATTGGCTGGCTTGGCGCATTCCTTTTTATGACATGCGGAGCGCTCAGACTGGCCCGTTTCAATACACAGACGGGCAGCAGCAGCGAATATTTTATCGGCCTTCCAATACCGGCTGCTGCTGGCATGGCCGCAACTACGGTCTTGTTTTGTCATAGATTCAATATTGCAGGGAATGCAAATCCTGTGGTAATTATTGTAATGCTCTACATGCTTGCCTTTTTAATGGTTAGCACTATTAAATATTATAGCTTTAAAAAGAATCCCGAACTTTTTCGAAAGATGAATTTTAATGTTTTGGTTACTGTAATACTGGTATTAATTTTTATCGCTGCTCAACCGCCCATTGCCCTGTTTCTTTTAGGGCTTGTCTATCTCGCTTCAGGTCCCATCATTACAATAAGGCATCATAAAGTTATAAAACAAAAAGAGGCTGAATCTCGTTAGGTTTTGTATTATCATGACAAAAAAATATTCTATTTCAGTTATTCCGGGTGACGGAACAGGCCCGGAAGTTATAACAGAGGGTATCAAAACAATTGAAACAGTGGCGGATAAATGCGGTTTTATCTGCAAATTTACCCATTACGATATTGGCGGTGACCATTATAAAAAAACCGGAGAGATCTTGCCGGACAAGGTTCTTGAATCGCTTGCGCTGTCGGACGCAATATACCTGGGCGCCATTGGTCATCCTGATGTTAAACCGGGTATTCTTGAAAAAGGTATACTTTTAAAACTCAGGTTTCATTTCGACCAGTATGTCAACTTAAGGCCAATTAAGCTGTATGAAGGGGTTAATACTCCATTAAAGGACAAGGGGCCTGAAAATATTGACTTTATCGTAGTGCGTGAGAATACTGAAGGTCTTTACGCAGGCGCCGGCGGCTGCTTAAAGCGCGGGACTCCTGATGAAGTGGCAATTCAGGAATCGATAAATACACGCAAGGGAGTGGAAAGATGCATAAGATATGCCTTTGAATATTGCAGAAAACGCGATAAGGCAAAAAAGTTAACTCTTTGCGGAAAGACCAATGTGCTGACCTTTGCCTTTGATTTGTGGGAACGCGCCTTTAATGAAGTTGCAAAAGAGTATCCGGATATTAAAACAGATTATGCGCATGTTGATGCTGTCTGCATGTGGATGGTAAAAGATCCTGAATGGTTCGATGTTATTGTTACCGATAACATGTTTGGAGACATTATTACCGATCTGGCGGCAATTATACAGGGAGGGATGGGGGTTGCGGCAGGAGGAAATATCAACCCTGATGGCGTTTCAATGTTCGAGCCGATTGGCGGGTCTGCTCCAAAGTATACCGGCAAGCAGGTAATCAATCCGATTGCCGCGATTTTAGCGGCTAAACTTATGCTTGAAACATTAGGTGAGCATAAAGCAGCCTCTTTGATAGAAAAAGCGGCAAGAAAGGTTCTGCGAGACGATCTAAAAGATGTCGCGGCAGGAAAGATGGGATTTACGACAAAAGAGGTTGGCGACCTTGTGTCAGAATATATTAAATAAAATGTAACGCTTTAGCTATTTGAAAATAAATGCGCTTCAACCTAAGTTGAGCGATTTTTGGGGAAGAAATGTGCTGAGATCTTGATGCATAAGGGTTTGCGAAAACCGCAGGCATACCCGTGGATATGTCGAGGATTTTCGTGAATCCTTGATGCGCAAGAGATCAGTGCAGATCGAGCCAAAAATCGCTCAATTTAGGTTCAAGTATAATTAAATTTAAACCATGAAAAACTCACGAATAAGAAATCATAAAGAAAGAACCGGTTTAATTATACTTGAAGCTCGATTATAGATAATTTGTGTAACTTCTCAATAAGTTCGAGCAATAGCATTTACTCTGTTTTGTCAATTAGTTGCTCGTGTGATGAGAAATCTCTCGTAGGGGCCGGTTTTATGCCGCCTGCCGAGTCGATTCTGGCGGGATAAACCTGCCCCTACGGCTGTAATTCCGAATATCGCCAGAGGTTATTAAGAAGTTACTAATTTGTTACATAAGGCTATTATAAAGAAAATAATCATGTCCGAAAAGAAGTTTAATGTCGCAGTGGCAGGCGCTACAGGCGCTGTCGGGAATCAGATGATAACCTGTCTGGAAGAGAGGAGCTTTCCTGTCAAATCTATTAAGCTTTTGGCTTCCAGTCGATCTGTTGGCCGCAAGCTTCGTTTTGGAGGAGATTTGGTGGAAGTTGAAGAATTGAATGAAAATTCTTTCAGCGGCGTGGATATTGCCCTTTTTTCGGCAGGCGGGGATATAAGTAAAAAGTTTGCGCCAATTGCCGCAAAGGACGGGTGCATTGTTGTTGATAATTCCAGCGCCTGGCGGATGGATCCCAAGGTTCCGCTTGTCGTTCCTGAAGTCAATCCTCATGCAGTTGCACAATACACAAACAAAGGTATTATTGCAAATCCGAACTGTTCTACAATCCAGATGGTTGTGTCTATTGATCCTGTTTACAGGAAATGCGGAATAAAGAGGATTGTGGTTTCAACATATCAGGCTGTATCCGGCACAGGAAAGAAAGCAATTGATGAACTTTTTGATCAGACAAGATCTATGATCAATTTCATCGATTGTAAGATAAATGTATATCCACACAGGATAGCTTTTAATTGCCTTCCGCATATAGATGTGTTTCTGGATAATGGATATACCAAAGAAGAAATGAAGATGGTAGATGAGACAAGAAAAATTCTGGAAAACGATAATATAGGGATCACAGCGACAACGGTTCGTGTCCCGGTGTTTTTCAGCCACTCTGAATCGATCAATATTGAAACCAGAAAGCATATCACAGCAAATGAAGTAAAGTTTCTTCTTGAAAAAGCTCCCGGCATTAAAGTTGTTGATGATCCTGAAAAGAATATTTACCCTCTTGCTATTGATGCTGCCGGCCAGGATTTGACATTGGTAGGTCGCATCAGGGAGGATGAATCGATTCAAAATGGAATAAATATGTGGGTTGTTGCCGATAATATAAGGAAGGGAGCTGCAACCAACACAGTTCAGATAGCGGAAATTCTGGCAAAGGACTATTTGTAAAGATCGAAAGAGGAATTACGAATTTAGGGATTGAAAAAAAATGAACATCGAACGGATTAAAAGATGAACATTGAACACCCGCCGTGCCCGCGCCCGTCGCGGCAGGTCGAACATCGAACATCGAATTTTGATGAACTCGTAAAAAGTCGTCACTCCGGTGAAAACCGGAGTCCAGATTCCCTATAACTACTTGAAAAGACTGGATAGCGCTAAAGCTTCACTACGTGCCCGGCTTTCGCCGGAATGACGGAAAACGGTATTTTTCGACTTTTTACGAGTTCATCAATTTTGAATGAAAAGAAAAAAACAGAAGCGTGAAGATAGAACCAACAACTTTGAACCTTTGAACCCTGAACCTTTGTTTTTCGTTGGGTGTTTGTTTTTTTATTCGATGTTGGACGTTCATCTTTCAACATAGGGGTTAGGGATTGAGGAATTGATCAAGCGAGCTGAAGTATTACTAAAGATAGGGTATGGAGTTTAAATGGAGAAAATACCTATTACAAAAGATGGTTACGATAAACTGAAAAAAGAGCTGAAACATCTTCAAAAGGTTGAGCGACCCCAAAACATAAAGGCTATTGAAGAAGCTCGCGCGCATGGAGATCTTAGCGAAAATGCGGAGTTCGAAGCAGCAAAGGATAGACAGGGTTTTATTGAAGGCCGGATAGGTGAATTAGGGTATAAGCTGGCCAATGCTGATATCATCGATCCTGATACACTTCCCAGGGACTATGCTGTATTTGGCTGCACTGTTTTGCTTGAAAATATAGATAATGAAGAAAACGTAAAATATCAACTTGTGGGGCCGTACGAATCATGTATTGAGGAAGGTCGAATATCAGTATCTTCACCACTTGGCAGAGCGATTGTGGGGAAAAAACCAGGAGACGAGATTCAGCTTCAGGCTCCTGGCGGGAAAAGGATATATGAGCTCGTAGAGATATTGTAATTGTTATAATTAAAAGCGCCTAAAGTGAGCTAAAGTCAAAAAGAAGCGCCTAAAGTATGTTAAAGTGCGTATAGCGCCTAAAGTTATGGTACGCCTTCGGCGTGTTATTGATAATCCAAAGTTGCAGGAGTTACTCCTTCTTTACGCATTGACGAATGAAGGAATCTATATAAAATGGCAGAATTCCTTAACTTTAGGCACTTTAACCTAAGTTGAGCGATTTATTGCGAAGATATGTGCCGAGATCTTGATGCATAAGGGTTTGCGAAAACCACAGGCATACCCGTGGATATGTCGAGGATTTTCGCGAATCCTTGATGCGCAAGAGATTGGTGCAGATCGAGTAAAAAATCGCTCAATTTAGGTTTAATATACTTTAGGCACGTTAGGCGCTGTCTTTTCTACTTTAGGCACTTTAGGCATTTTAGGCACTTATAACTTTTTTTATAATGGAGGTTTTTTACTTTGGCACGTATTACAATTGAAGATTGCCTGGAAAAGATACCAAACAGTTTTTTGCTGTGCAACGCGGCCGTAAAGCGCGTTAAACAGATTAACGAAGGTTCCGAATATCTTGTAAGTTCGCCGAAAAACGAAGCTATTGTTATTGCGCTTAGAGAAATTGCCGCCGGCAAGGTCACTATAAAGCATGATAAAGAAAAAAGTAACCGTTCACGGCTTGAAATTGGAAACTTGAAATTGGAAATTGGGGAGAACAGCACAACAGCATGAAAGCCAAATTTCCAATGGATGTTTACAAACTGGCGATTGAACATATTTAATTTTGGCCGAGTTTTTCAACTATTGCTCTTCTCGTTTTCTCGTTCCCATGCTCCAGCGTGGGAATGCATACCATCTGGATTCCTACGCCAGAGCATGGGAACCAGGCAAATTTCTAGTTTCCAATTTCTAGTTTCAAGCCGTGAACGGCTACTATAAATCTAAAGTGATCGGTTTCAGGTTCAAGGTTCACGGTTCAAGGTTCACGGTTTTGGGTTCACGGTTTTGGGTTTACAACCTTTGAACGGGAGCATTACCAATTTGTTAAAGCCGAAAACATAAACTTTATTCGGGCGGGGTAAACCCGCCCCTACGAAATTTGATGCCCGTAACCCGTAGGGGCGGGTTTATCCCGCCCGTAAGCCGTAGGGGCGGGTTTATCCCGCCCGATAAATGACGATGCTGTGGGATATCATTCCAATTTTAACAAACTGGTAATACTCCCCCTTTGAACCTTGAATCTTGAACGGTGAACTTTTTTTATTGCCGTGTTATCCTTTTGTTAATAATGAGTCAGGGCTTTTCAACCGGGAACCGTGAACTTTGAACCGCTCAACCCAGGTATATAAGACGTTAAATAGAGTTGTCGGCAAAGCCCTGCATCAATATAATATGATATCTAACAAAGATAGAATATTGGTGGGGCTCTCCGGAGGAAAAGACAGCCTTGCTCTCCTAACGATTTTAAAGGAACGTCAGCATCGAATTCCCATAAAATATGAGCTGTTTGCTGTTTGCGTTGATCCTGGATTTGAGGGAGGCTTTAGTGAAGACCTTGCGGATTATTGCAATGCAAATGAGTTCAAGCTTATCGTAGAGCATACAGATTATGGAATTTTGGCTCATAGCGAGACAAATCGAGAAAATCCCTGTTTTTTGTGTTCAAGGTTACGCAGGAAACGGCTTTTTGAAATTGCTGATGAACTTGGATGCAACAAACTGGCCATTGGGCATAACAAGGATGATATCATTGAAACACTGTTCTTGAATATGTGTTATTCAGGTGAGATTAGCGCTATGCTTCCTTCCCAGTCTTTTTTCCAGGGAAGGTTCACAGTGATAAGGCCCCTTGCATTTGCAGATGAAGATATTATAAGCCGTTTTGCCGCCGAAAAAGGATTTCCAGCCTTTGTCAATCCATGTCCTTCGGCAAAAGTATCTAAACGACAGGAAATAAAAACCTTTTTAAGGCAGTTATACACCAGTAATAAAAAGATAAAAGGAAACATTTTCAGGGCCATGAGCCATGTGAATACAGACTATTTATTGAAGTAAGAAACCGTGAACCCTGAACCCTGAACCTTATGAAAGATATCCAGAACCGACGCGATTTTCGCAATATATCTGTTGACAAGGTGGGAATAAAAGATCTTCGATACCCCATTACGGTGCTTGACCGGAAGAACGGTTTTCAGCAGACTATTGCTTCAATAAACATGTATGTGGACCTGCCTGAGAGATATAAAGGGACGCACATGAGCCGTTTTGTTGAGCTGCTCCATTTGTTTCGACCTGAAATTTCTTTAAAAAAAATTGCAGATATTCTTGAGCAAATGAAGGAGCATTTAAATGCGGCTTCAGCGCACATTGAGATTACTTTTCCTTACTTTATTGAAAAAAAAGCCCCTGTAAGTAATTCTCCCGGACTCATGGACTATACATGCAGGATCATCGGATCGAGTAGTCCCGACGGCAGACTCGACCTTGTATTAGAAGTAATAGTTCCTATTTCTTCTGTTTGTCCCTGCTCAAAGGAAATCAGCACACAAGGCGCTCATAATCAGCGAGGGGAGGTCAGGCTCAGCACGAGATTTAAGAAATTTATCTGGATAGAAGATATGGTAGGGCTGGTGGAGAAATCCGCGTCATGCGAAGTATATTCTGTATTAAAACGTGTTGATGAAAAGCATGTAACTGAAGCAGGTTTTTCAAATCCTAAGTTTGTTGAGGATATTGTTCGGGATGTTGCTGAAAAGCTGAAAAAAGACAAAAATATTACCTGGTTTTCTGTAAGCGCTGAAAATTTTGAGTCGATCCACAACCATAATGCCTATGCATTAATTACAAGCAGTCGGAGATCAGAGGTCGGAAGTCAGATGTTGGAAGTCAGAGGTTGGAAGTCAGAAGCCGGAATATAATGAGACCTTTGCATAACCGGTGTTTTAGTCATTGCGAGGAGCGTAGCGACGTGGCAATCTTGTGGATTGTCAAATATGTTGCGAGATTGCTTTGTTTAGCTCTGCCCTTTACCCATAAGTATTGAGACATATTTTTATTCTTAATTAACAATTAGTTATTAACAATTGATGTAACTTCTCAATATGTCTGGGCAACACTTACTGGATTCCGGCTTTCGCCGGAATGACGATTGGATATAAACGCCTGTCATTCCGGCGAAAGCCGGAATCCAGAGGATAGTCGC
>JAYENE010000504.1:2777-8206 GCA_034721935.1 Thermodesulfobacteriota bacterium | reverse complement strand
CATGGACTTGGCGGGTCATGTAGGCCGGGTTGACCAGTGTCAGCCGTCGGCCCGAAGGCGTCTCGATTTCGCGTTCCTTGACCTCTAAGTACGGATTGGGCTGATTCTTATCCGTTATCTCGGCATAGACACCCCCGAGTTCTGCGTTCCACCGACGGTAGATGACATCCTTGAAGAAATTTGTCCGGGCACCGTTGGCCGCCACTTCGTGCATCGCCCTCCATTGGCTGACCCCGTTCCACGTCATCGAAACGGCAACGATCAGCGTCCACAAGGCCGCCAGAGCAAGACCGTGACGTTTCATGCCGGTCGCCAGGGGAATCAGCAATCGGCGCTGAACCGGCTTGAGTTCCGCTTCTTTGCGGCCGGGGCGGCCGGAACCGATAAGCGCGGCTACTACACCGATCATGATAAGCAGCACAAGCCCCACCGGAAGCGCGGCGTTGGCGGCCACATCCCATTTCCAGTTAGTGGCGTCGATGTCCATGCCCAGTATGGCGATCAATTCTCCGGTTTGCGGGTTGGTTAGCGGCACCAGGGCTGAAATCCATGTGCCCCAACGATCCTCCACCGGCCCTTCGACTAGTTCGGTGCTTGTCTCAAACGCGCGCAGATATTCCGCCGAGACCTCCTCATACACCTGCCCGGCCGGGGATTCATCCTTCGACCACACCGGTTCGCTGTCGGCAAAGAAGTACACCGTTCCGTCGGGTTTTTGCCCCGTGAGATAAACGAAACGGCACTTCGGTTCAGCGACGCGCACCGCGGCAAACTGTTCTTTGAGCCGCAGGTAGTCGGGGGATTCAAGGTCGGCTTCCGTGCCGCTTAGGGCTTGGACACGCTCGATGTTGACAGCCTTGGCCACCAACCGCGTCCGGTCGAGCAGGTCTTCGCGCATTTGGTGGTCGGCCCGTGCGGCCAGCCACCAGGCGCAGAGCGCTCCGGCCACAAGGATCGCCGCCAGCAAAATCAGCCGCCCGCGCCGGTTCTCGCGGGGTTCTTCTTGGGATATGTGGTATGTCATCGGTTCGTTACCTCCAATGTAAAACAGTCTTCAGCCTTTTCCTCACGTCTTCCTCCGATTAAAGACCGCGTTATGTCTTCATTACTGATAGGAATTTGCTTTTCTACGCCTTGATACATCTTATAGAACCTCTCTCAGACCAATGCAAACGAAACCCTTCCTGGCGATGAGTTTGTCCCCCTCTTCCAGCGCGAGATCGTGCATAATGTCGCCGCGCATGACGATGAGCTTCTTCCCGCGAAGCTGCTGAGGTGAATCCATGTCCTTCGCTCCCTTACGGGCAAACGCGGCGTGGTGAACTATCGTAATGGGTTGTGAGAAATCAACCAGCCGGTCGCGCTCTTCGAAGTAGTACATGCCGCAGATGACATCGATGCTGCCGTTCTCAAGATCATCTCGGATCTCGCCCCATGGCCGATAATCGATCTCCACATCCAGTCCCGTGACCCGAGCAAGGGCTCGTGTGACTTCTACATTGAAGCCGACGGGCTCATCGTTCTCGCCGAGGAATGAATAGGGCGGACAGGCCAGTTCCGTTCCAATGATAATGGAGCGCTCCTGGCTCTGGGCGTCAGCCGCGGACACAGGCGCCGCGCATAGCAATACCAGCGCCAAAAGGAACCATGCCAGGCGCCTGTTCATAAGCGACCTCCTGCCATCAGTAAGATAATTTCCCGATTTGTCGGGGGGGGTAGATGTCATTTTTGTTCTCCTTGTATAACAAGTGATTATATAGTTTCGTCTTCCATTGTTTTGTAGATTAACAGCCAGTTTGGTTCGATAGCGTTATAGCCATCTGATAAATCTTGAAAGTATTTATTATTAAATGAATGGCATTGTCCCCCCCCTTTTTTTTACTGGCCATGAACATCAATAGCTGCGTTGCTCAGGCTTGCAATAGCCTGCTATCCCGCGCCTTCGCGCCTTGCTCTTGATGCTCATTACTCACCGAAAAAAACGCAATTTATAACCTTCCGAGGTATATATTATTTTGCTAAAAATTGATTGGAATCCCGGGCTCGTATCAGCACCTCTTCCTCCGTTAAGGGATTGTCCGGATGATATGACAGACACAAAGCAGTTTCTATTTTAACAGGTGGTTTAATATTTTCGGAGCATACAAAAAACCGGCCTCTTGGCAAAGTTGGTATTTCATCTCCAGCGCCGCCTCTAAGCCTGATTTGCTTTCTAACAGCGTCGATTGCAGCAAGTGAATTTGCTTTGCCATAAAATTGTGTTGAGCAATTTGCAATAACTTTATGATCAATACTTTTTGGTTCCTGTGTCGCAAAAATTAAACCTAAACCATATTTACGCGCCTGGGCACAAAGCCTTAAGAGGCTTTCTTTACATACAGTTGATTTGCCTGATGGGATAAAATCTTTGGCTTCATCTATAACAAACAATCCCCTGAGAGGCGCTGGGTTTTTCTTTATCCATGTAAATAATGTCATAGATAATCGATTTATGATTTGTTGCTGCATTTCAATATTCGGCAGCCCTATTAGATTCAAAACAGATATCCGGGTCTTGCCGCTTTCATCAAAACATCCAAAAAGCAGGGAAGGATCTAAAGCCGTGCCTGTATGTTTTAGCAATGGATCTATTTGAATCTGAGCTCTCAAACTATTTGCTATTTCTTGAGCCAGTTTGCCTGCTTTTGTTATCTGTCCTCCACCATTTTTTGGCAAATCTGAAAGTAGCTCAATGAAATTATTAAAATTCCCTCCACCATTTTTTGCGAAATATCTCAACGCAGATGAAAGCACACCGATTTTCATTTGACTAATCGCAGATCGACCCTGGGCCACAATATTTTTTAATGTATCCCTTACCATTGCAACAAGCTGGTCAAGCTCATCAGGATCATCTTGAACTGTCAACAAATCGGGGATTGGTTCTAAATAGATTGGATTGCCTTTCTCCCGGCCAGGCGTCCAAAGTATAACATTTGTTTTGTTATGATAAATCTTTGATTTATTTTTATCATCATTTTTCCAGCTTTGATGGTTTTCCGGCCAGGTGTCTCCCATTCTTGCCAGATCATTCGCAGAATCAATAATAATTGATGGTATTCCAAGTATTGCCGCTTCTTCAACCAGACGTCGTAGAAGAACAGTTTTTCCTGAACCGCTTCCAGCAAGAATAACAGTATGTTTTGTTAAAACTGACACGGGAATGAACAATTCATCCTTTAACAGATCGCCGACCAACTGATAACCGATTGGTATCAACTTTTTTTTAAAAGCTTTATTTTTCTGTTGCTCGGTTACATCGTCTGTTCTGACTTTGTGAGGAGTTGATTTTGTTTTTTGCGAATTTTCGGGAGCGGTTTTTTTTTCATCGTGTATATCTGCTGATTTCAGGTTATTCAGCCACCATAATGGTCTTTTAAAAAGCGACAATTCAGAAACCGGTTTTTTGTCTCGCAACCATTTCTTAAAATTTGAATCATTTTTCTCTTCCATTTTATATAATGCCCAAATCGTTCGAATTTCATCATTAGTTAATTTTACCAGCCTGCCGCCTGCTTTAATGAATTCTTTGGTGAGTTGACGAGTTTTTGGGCCTTTTGGAATATCACAATTTCGCACTATCACTAAATATCTGAACTGTAACTTTCTATCTATTCCAGAAGTGGTTATAGCTGCTTTAAGTCGTGATTGATATGCACCGTGGTTTAATTTTTGAATGCCCCGTATGCAAAAATGTTTTTCACGGTCACCTTCTTCACGAAATACGAGCCGTATTCTTGCATGCATTATACGATATCTCCGGCCACCGGCAAATTCGGTATCTACCAAAGCGTCTACGTTATCCGGCGTGGGATGTTCTTTTAGTAACAAACGACAGGCAACTTGAATTAACCTTCGCAATTGGCTGTCTTCATTTTTCTCATCAAGGATTTCATGAATTGGCGCTTTTTTCCAAAAAGCTTCAAATTCTTTGTCCAAAGGATTTTCACGGTCTTTAACAAAAGATTCAACTGTATAATCAACTTTTGAAAAAGATTTTAGCTCAATTATCTTTTTGTCTTTTAAACATTTTTGCCTGTGATGCTCACAGCGCTGCAAAATCGTGCGTGGGAATAATTCTTTTGCGGTTTCAAACGATTCGGATAAAAATGGCCATGTGGAATAGGGAGGGGTAAAATTAACTCTTTTATATGCGTCAGATGTTCTTAAGTTTACAATTTCCCTTGCTATTTCAGATTTATTTATTCTTCCTAACACAATTTCAGATCTATAACGATCAGCGCTTGATTTAAGCCCTTTATTACGAAGATGCGTCCATGTTGTTTCTAAACACGCAGCTACAATGAGTGTGCGCGAACAATTTTCGCGAAGGTCCATTAGACCGCCGGCAATACGATTTATAATTGATAATGATGCTTTTTGTTCTTCATTCAATTCCTCGTAAGGTTTATCACCGCAATTTAAAACATGCTCTGTTACGATTGCGTCAAATTGATCCAGAGCTAACAGGACAGGAAATTTTAAATTTATAATCCATGATAATGCTTTTACGATTATAAATGGTCTTCCTTTTTTTGATATGAAATCAAACGCTTTTTTATCTTCTTCACTTAATTCAAGCCCCTGAAGCCAGCTATAACCAAGATCTGATATTTGAGCATCTTTTGAATTTAATAAAAGTAGCGCTCTAATGACATCCCTGTATTGAAACACTTCATTCCTATACTTGTTGCCGAGCGCGTTGACGATTTTCTTTGAGTTTTTTTCAAGTGTCTTTCTGCTCCATGTCGGCAGACTTCTAACTATTTGCTTACTTGTAACCTTTTTACCCCCAAGGCTGATCTTGAACATGTCAAGAATGTGTTCAATCAAAACTTGATATTGTGTTTTTTCACCAATATATGGTTGCTGGATAGAACTAAGGTATCCTAATAATATGGTTTCCCAAAAGTCGTGAACACCTGTCATATCAACCAATATAAATCCACCACCAAGTTTATACACCTCACGCCTTAATTCTCCCAAAAAATGGGTTTTACCTGAACCGGCAGCGCCGACAATAACACATCCCAGTGGAGATCCAACATTGTCAGTTCTCTTTAATCTGGCAAATTCAAATATAATTTCATCCCTTATTTCTTTATGTAACTCTGATGAACTATGTTTAAGATCATCCCAGATACCTTTGATATGCATCGTCCAATCAAAATCAATCTCACGCACAGCCTCTAACTCTTTCATTTATGTTATACTCCTGTCAAATCTCTAAAAGATGAACGTCCAACATCGAACGTCCAACATCGAACGTCCAACATCGAACGTCCAACATCGAATAATGATGTCGCTCCGCTCGTTAAATTTCTCGTTCCCACGCTCCTGCGTGGGAATGCATATCAATCACCCAATCATCCGCCAATATAAAGAATATG
>JAYENE010000504.1:0-2677 GCA_034721935.1 Thermodesulfobacteriota bacterium | reverse complement strand
GAACGTCCAACATCGAACGTCCAACATCGAATAATGATGTCGCTCCGCTCGTTAAATTTCTCGTTCCCACGCTCCTGCGTGGGAATGCATATCAATCACCCAATCATCCGCCAATATAAAGAATATGATTTTTTGTGCCTGCAATATCGATTGCGGCTTCATCATCTTCATGTTTAATTTCCCTGGGATCGTCATATGGATACAAAACAAGGCTGTATCTGTTATCAAGCTGCATTTTTCGTAATGTTGCATCTAATTCATTTCGTGGAGTTTCATGTAAGGCTGCGCGCAAATCAGACAGACGCACTCTTGTATTCCACTCACGTCCAGCCAATTCGTAATATACCGAACTTATACGATCCTCAATATTGACAGATTTATCCTTAATTTCTTTTTCTGCTTTATCTTTACCCCTTAATATCTCGGCTAATGATACATTGTTACCCGTCATATATTCTTTTATTTTTTTTAAAAGCGCTTCCAGGGCTGGTGATACAAGTTTCAAATTACGCGGTATTTCATCATCTAAATGATCAGCAATCCATGCCCAGCCTTTATCCGTAATGATGATATGCCGCGCCCTGCCGCGTTTTTCCAAAACTATTAACCCTGCATTAATCAGCTCTTTTCTTTGATTTGCCTGTAATTTAGGCTCGGTTTTAGACATGGGAGGTTCATTGCCGGTAAAAAGCAGCCAATATAAAACATGTCTTTGTGTAACTGTTGGTTTAAAAGCCATATACACCGCCTTTCTTTTTACGAAATTCCACAACATCACGAAGCTTTTCGATTGCCATTGCAGGATCATTTATCACTTCATCATGAGGGAGTCTTAAAACAAGATAACCACTTATAAGCAGATCATAGTCTCTGTTCCGATCATTATTAAATGCATAATGCGCGCTGTGATACTTAAATCCATCTATCTCAACAACAACTTTTCCATTACGCCATAATAAATCCACTAAATACCGGTTGTCACGAACTGTTTTTATACTTTGATTAAATTCAAACAAATTAAAAAGTTGTGGATCTGATGCCAGTTTTTTTGCAAGTAATTGTTCTCCCTTGCTAAAGGGATGTGGCCGACCCTTAATTGGCCAGACCAATACAAGTTTAGTTTCATCCTGTTTGATAGCGCCTTTTTTAAGTTCTTTGTCATATATTCTGTCATCTATATAGATCGATTTTATTTTTGTTCGAGCTTCTTTTTGATCATATACTTGAAAGTAATTATCTTCTATTGTAACTGCCCCATATAAAATTGAATCAAGTTCAGGCAATTTCCCTGTTTCAGGATGAAGTATTGCCGCCACTCTTGCATCAGTCTCTTGCGCGATCCATTCAGATGCCCTGGCAAAACTAAACCATTTTTTTTCAGCCTGTGAAATCTTCTCAACCCCTAAAACTATTATAAGCCTGGATACATCAAGCGCCCTGGAAAGTTTTAAAGCCTGGATTGATTTGGAAAAACCTGGGGGCAACGGGTTTTTATTGTTATTACACAAAGTTACTGCTTCCTTAATCCATCTGTTCGATACCTTTTGCTCCTTTGCCGGATTAGCTGTTAATTGTTCATATTTAGTTGATTTACCTAAAGTTTCTGTATTTGACATTTTCTCAAATTCACTCAAATACCATGCCGGCCATAATTCCAATGCTATTTGCGCAAGCGCCAATAAAACATCGTCCAGCATTTTATTTAAATCAGGCAGATCTTTCCAGGTATATGCAACAATCCTGAATTTTGAATCAAGCTTCTTTTGCTGTGACTCTATAGCTGATAATATCTCTGAAACATCCGGATAAAAAAATGTCCTGACAATACCACGCGGGATGTTTTCAATATGTTCGAAAATCATTTTTAATCCACAGATTACGCAGACCCGTCTGCGACCGCAAGCTCGGCCGCAAGCCAAGCCCGCCAAGCATTCGCCAATGGCGTACTGGCAAGGTGAAGTGGCCAGGGGCACAAGCGGGCATGTTTCACAGATTTTTCTGCCTGTGCGTGTCTGCACATGTCTGCATGCAACGCACAGGCAAACTTTCAATGTGGGAATTTAACAGAAAGGATTCCCCAACTATTCACCAGTAACCATTGATCATTAACTATATCGCAAAACAATAATATTCAAAGGGAAAAATAATCAATTATTCATAATTCAGACCTCGTTAATTTGTGTCGACTCAAAGTGGATTTTTCGGATGTTTTTTCGATTTTATAACAAACGTCACAGATCCCTTTTGGTGGAACTATTTCTGAATTTACATAATAAAGCCTGTCATCTGATCCGGTGGGAAGAATATCGTCAAAGATAGCAAAGGGGTCGTTGCAGGTAGCAGCTATGGAATGTTCTATTGGGCCATAAATCTGCCTGCTCTCTACCTTATGGGGTACGGGGCATACCTGTGCGTCGACCTACGCTTTTACTTCCGGGACGGAGTACGGGACATCTTGATCAACACATTAGCGGGACATGCTATGGTATCAAATCTTGACGGGCTGTTGCCCAAATCATAGATTTAAAACTGCTCAAAATTATTAATCAGATTTTAAAGAAAGCAATATTTTAAAGAAAGATAGTTTTTAATCGTTATAGTTAATGTTTTTTTAAAGCAAAAAAGTGGTTTAAGACGGATCTTCCCCTGACATTCGGACGCAATTTGTGCATAATTA
>JAYENE010000503.1:0-8217 GCA_034721935.1 Thermodesulfobacteriota bacterium | reverse complement strand
GGCGCCGATGCATCCGCCTGACTATGTTACGAAAATTCTGAATATGCTTGATATTCATGCTTTTTCGCGCCTTGCCAGCCGAGCGCCTCAACACCTGAAATTGCGAACTTATTTTTTGCCGAACCCTAACGGCTAACTGCTAACGGCTAACCGCACAGGTTGAAAAAGCGCGGAACTTGAACCCGGAGCATAGATAATGTCGATTCAGCTATATTTCAGCAATCGTTTGGATAAACTGGCAGAGCAATTTGCGGCAATGGTTGATCTGGAAAACAGGCGCAAAGAAAATGTATTTAAAGCCCCGCTTGTAATCGCTCCCAATGCCAATCTTGTCAAATGGCTGCAGCTTGTCCTGGCGCGGGAGCGGTCTGTTTGTATGAATATGGATTTTCAGTTTTTAGAGAACGGTTTGTGGAGTTTGCTGACAAACCTGGACACTGAAAAATTAAATCCAAAACTACTTGATAAAGACTGTTTGCAGATGCTGCTGCTTTATGCTCTGCAAAACCTTGATGAAAATAAAATTGAGTTTGAACCGATAAACCATTACCTCCTTAATCCTGACGGCGCTAAAAGGCCGGATTATGCTGGAAGGCTCTGGCAGGTTTCAGAGAAATTTGCCCGTTTGTTTCAAGAATATGAATTTCATCGCTGCGATATGATTCAGAAATGGCGTGAAAACAAAGCCATTCCAAAAGGCATGGAGCTGTGCCAGCAAAAGTTGTATCTGCTGACAAATGACCTGCGGGACAAACTTTTCCATAATTCCGGCGCTCTATATCTTTCAATGATGGAATATGCGGACAGGCTTCTTGTTGGAAAAAGCGAAAAAAAGAAAATTGCCGTTAATGGAAATAATTTTGTGCATTTTTTCGGTTTATCTCAGATTTCCCCTTTTCACTTGCAGCTTATCGGGCAATTGAAAGATTATTATGAAATCTTCATATATGCCTTTAATCCATCCCGTGAGTTCTGGGAAGATATTAAAACCCCTCAGGAAAAAAGATGGATTTTAAGAAAAAATCTAACAAAACTTGCTATAAAACCTGAAGAAAAAGATCAGGGAGAACTTTTTGTTACAGATGATAATGAGCTTTTATCCTTATGGGGCAAGCCTGGGAGGGAAAGCATCCGCCTTTTGTGTGAACTGACAGATTATGATTTTCATGCCTGCTTTGCAAAAGAAAAAACCCCGGCAACAGTACTGCAAAAAATCCAAAGCGATATCCTGACCCTTCCATCAAAAAAAGCCGGGCCAAAACATTTTGAGCCGGAGCCTTTTGAACAGGACCGGTCTTTGCAAATTGTCGCCTGCCCCGGCATATATAGAGAAGTTGAAACAGTATATAACAGCATTTTATATAATCTTAATCAGGATAATTCTCTTCAGCTAACCGACATCGCTATTCTTGTGCCGGACATATCAAAATACAAGCCTGTTTTTGACTCTGTTTTCAATCGCAAGCCTGAAGTTATTTCCTATAATCTTGTAGATTCCCACGCTGAGATCGAAAGCATATACGGACAGGCTGTATTGGGGATTCTGGAGCTTGCCACAGGGCGATTTTCACGAAAAGAGGTTTTTGATCTTATCTTAAATCCCTGCTTTATGTATAAATGGAAGACGGGGCAGGATGAAGTAGAAGCATGGGCTGACTGGGCTGAATCATTAAATATATTTCATACGTTCGACAAACAGTCAAAGCAGGAAAAGGGATACCTCGAAAGCAATTATTATACATGGAAACAGGGGCTTCAAAGACTGCGCCTGTCAAGAATTCTCTCTGCTCCGGATGAATCGGCTGAAGGCATTGCCAGGCATTTTAAGTGGGTTGTTCCATATTATGATTTAAAAACCGGCGATGCTGCGCTCATGGAAAAGTTTTGCCTGATCATGGAGAAACTGCATCTTGCAGCAATTGGTTTAAAGAAGATGCAATCATCAGGAGAAAAATGGAAGAAGAGTTTTCTAAAGGTTTGTGATGATCTTCTGGAAATACCTTTGGATTTAAAAGGAGAAACAGCTATTCAACATGCTTTGATCAATGCCTTTGACAATCTGAAATTTTATGATGCTATTTGTGAAGATAAATGTAAGTCAGGGCTTGATATTGAGCTGATAAAAGAGTTTGTTAAATCCAGCCTGACCTCGATATCAGGCGGTTATGGCAATTATTTAACCGGCGGAGTCACTATTTCCGCTCTGCAGCCGATGCGGCCCATACCTTTTAAAATCGTTTATCTGCTCGGCATGGAAGAAGGGGCCTTTCCCGGGAAGGCGGATAGATCGTCATTGGATTTAAGGCTGCTGAAAAGAAGGATCGGCGATATCAGCCTGCCTGAACGAAACTGCTACATCTTCCTTGAAATGCTGCTGTCAACACGCGACAAACTTTATATCAGCTACATTGCAAAAGATCTGCAAAAGGACCGCTTTCTTCAGCCGTGTTCGCTGGTAAATCAGTTGCGAAGATATATTGAGCAGGCAATTTTTTCCAAAAAAATCTTGTTTAAGGTTGTTGATATTCCCTTGAAAGGGAGCAGTAAAAAATATCTTGATAAAGATGCTGTAAATGATTTTTCTGATGTTCTGGTGAATTATTCTCTTGCAGACAGAATCATGTTTTTTCGCGAACAACATTTATGGGCGCAGGTAAATGAAACAGCCCCGCAAAAAGAGATTAAAAAGGCAGAAAAATTTTTTCCTGATTTTACAAAAGATCTCAAGGTTGATGATGAGGCAGTACAGATAAAGGAGAAAATCACCTTAAGGCAGTTGAAAAAGTTTCTGGAAGACCCTGTTTTACAGAGCATAAAACATAATTTAGATATCTATGATGAAAAGGAAAGCATTGAGGAGATTGTTCTCAGCGAAGATGAGCCTTTTTATTCCGATTTTCCAATAGATTATAATTTGAAAATTAAACCGTTAACCCTGTGGCTGGATTCAATATTTTCTTTTGAAAACATAGAACAGGGAAGACAAAAACCAGAAGATCTTTTTAAAAATGTTTATGATAATTTCAAGCGCCAAAGCAAAACACCTGAAGGGATATTTGCGCTCCTGGACAAAAGCGAGCTTGAAAATGACGTATCCATAAGATGCGCAACCCTGTCACCGGTTCTTGAGCAAATGCAGTCAGCAAAGGAGCTTTACAGGGCTGTTATTATCGGAGATCAGGGCGATGATTATATTCCTTCTGCGGGAAGGCTTTGTGTTAAGCGTTTTAAACCTTTGGCCTTAACTGTTAACAGTACAAACACAACAGGTGAAATTGTTGCAGGCACAGTTGAGCTTCACGGACAGCTTCCGTGGGTATGGAAAGACATGGATGACACGCGGCATGTTCTGATATTGACTGGAACGGAAAACAGGCCGAAAAAAGATCCGGATAAATATGTTATGCACCCGCTTTTATTTTATATGTTGTGTTTTGCAGGCGATGAAAGCTCTGAGTGGATAGGCAGCAGCATAACCTTTCACATCCTGTATAAAGAAGATGTTAAAACCTGGGTCTATAAAATCAGCAAAAAGAATTCGTTAAATTATCTGGAGCAATTGCTGGCAGATTATCTCAGCCGAAAAGAGCTGCAATGGCTGCCTTTTAAAGCCGCAACTTCAGGAAAAATCAAGCCTCATAAAATTGCAGAGGTTAAAATTACTGAAGATATTAAGGCAAATTTTCAGATTCAGCTTGCAGATGCCCTTTTAGAGGATGACGCCGCTCTAATCAAACTTGTTAAACCAAAAATTCCATCAAACCCCTTTGACAAGGCAAGGCAGCGTTTTCAGATTTTTTTCAACCATATCAACGGGAACGAGGGAAAAGTATATTCCTGACCCTAACAAAAACCACCGATTTCCAAAAACTCAAGCATTTAATTGGTATCTGAGAGAGGTTGTTCTTGAAAGAACTAACAAAAATCGATCAACAAATAAATACAGCGAAAAGAGAATTTCGAGAACTTGAAGAAAACAGGTCTCAGTTGCTGAAAAAAATTAACTACTTAAAAAGTCTCAAAGAAAAAATATCTCAAGGAAGTAATTCATCAGTTTATGAAAAAAATACATTAACAAGCAGGTCAAACCAGGATGATAAAATAACTCTTTTTCGTTCTTTATTCAAAGGACGAGAAGATGTGTTCCCAAAAAGATTTGAAAGTGCAAAAACAGGCAAGAAAGGATATCAGCCGTGTTGTCGAAATGAATGGATAAAAGGTATTTGCAGAAAACCAAAGATAAAATGCGCTGACTGTGAAAACCGTGATTTCATACCGTTAACTGATGATATAATAAGAAATCATCTCATGGGCGCTGATGTATATAGCGGCTCTAAACGGGATTATACTATTGGTATATATCCATTATTAACAGACGAAACATGCTGGTTTCTGGCTGCTGATTTTGACAAAGAAAACTGGATGGATGATGTTTCAGCATATCTGGAAACCTGCAAAACATATAATGTCCAGGCAGTTCTTGAGCGATCACGTTCAGGTAATGGAGGGCATGTATGGACTTTCTTTTCCGAACCTGTCCCAGCCCGTCAGGCAAGAAGGCTTGGAGCTTTCATTTTGACGGAAACAATGGACAGGCGACCTGAAATCGGACTTGATTCATATGATTCCTTCTTTCCAAAACAGGACATAATGCCGAAGGGTGGATTGACTAAGCCCCTGTAACTTATTGAAATAATTAATACCAGGCTTGCGAAAGTTGCATGTAATTTACCATAATACGCAACGAAAACGCAACCATTTGCCACTATTTGCAAACATGATTTAAACAGGCTATAATTGCACACCGCTTTCCAGGGGATAGGTTGATCACCGACAAGGCCGGACATCCTGACCGGTTTTCCCCTGGATAATATCAGGAGCACGGCAGGAGGTGCGTGGATGAAAGTAGATGTAAGGCCTGAGGTTGTTCAATGGATGTTGAGGACGTGGGAGTCCAGACTTATAAATACAACATTTTCTATTATGCTCGTTTACGCTTTCTCTATGCAGCAGCGAGTTGAACCGTTTCTTACAACCTTAAAGAGCAGCAGCGTACAGGAGTTTAATGAATTTTGGATGGAGTTTTTTTCGAAGAAAAAAATGGAAGTTCTTTGCCAAGAAGCGTTAGAGGATACACACCTTCCTCTCCGGATAGAGAATGAAGCAGCGAAGGATAACTGGCTTAAATGGCTTGAGACCCTTGATCTTTCGGATGAAAAAGATGCCAAAACTTTGGCCGGGAAGTGTTTTTTTGTGGGCGAGGCTCTTGCTGTTATAGAGTTAGTGTTAGAAGAAATAGAGCTTCAAAGCCTCCAAAATACAGAAGAGGTATGCTTTGCATTGGTTGGAAAAAAAGCTATATTTGAAAAGACATATTGGGCCAATGCTTCAAAGAATATGGCTGCTAAGCATAGCGCTTCTTATAAAACCAAACAGGTTGATGCTGACAGGGCAAGCGTTAAAGCTGTTTTTGAAAAGTGGAGACAAAAAAACTGTCCAGCTTTTCGAGTGGAAGCAATGCTGGCTATAGACAAGACAGACCGAACGGTACAAAACAGACTTAAAGAGGTGCTGAAAGGACAATAATGATGATTATGATATGCAAAACCGTCGGTCTTACGTAAAACCGACGGTTTTGCATAAACATTTGATATTATAGTATATCCTGCTTGACTGTAATTATTTAAAGCTCTATCTTTCTTTTGAAAGATGGAGCTTTTTTTTTAGTTTTTTACGAAGATGTTTCAATGACAATCTTTTTTATGGAGGATTTTACGATGACAGATTTCTTAACCCCTGGCGAAATGGCTAAAGTTTTAAGGACTCCCTTGAGTTGGATTTACAGCCAGACACGCAAAAAGGGCAAGAACACAATACCTGTAACTCGCATAGGCAAATATATGCGATTTGAAGAGGGCAAGGTGCTGGAATGGATAAGGAGTCAGAATGGCGGAGCACCGGCGGAGAGATAACAATGAATAAGTCATGGGGAAAAGTAAAAACTATTGCTGAACGTTCTGACGTATCAGCGCGCACCGTTCGCACATGGCTGAAGGAAGGGCTGCCATATTCTAAGGTCAGAGGCACTATACTAATCAAGTTTGATCAGTTGGACGTCTTCTTAGAGTCTTATTCGGTATCGGACAATCAGATAGATAGTATTGTAACGGAGGTATTGAGAAAATGAACATTAAAATAACAAGTTTTGACCAATACAGCGGAAAGACCATGCAAGGCTTTTTAGCTGTCCGATTGACAGAGACAGGGCTTGAAATCAGGGATATTGCTGTCCATCAAAAGAACGGCAAACAATGGCTGCAACTACCTGCCAAGCCCTACAAGAAGAAGGACGGCGGCAAGGGGTGGTCATACATACTCAGTTTTCACAAAAAAGAACAATATAACAGGTTTCAGGAAGCAACGCTGAAAGCTCTCGACGCCTTTCAGCGGGGAGACAGGAGGAACACACATGGTGCCGCTGACTAATTACCAAAATTCTTTTGAAAAAATCTTCCATTCTTTTTTCAAGCAAGGCGAAGTAACGGAAATCCGTGCATTAGGCTTAACCGGCAAAGGGCCGTGGGAAGGCTGGGCAAAAGGCACGGTGAGTGGATACTTTGATGACCCTGTCAAGTTTGCAAAGGCAGCCGAGTCTTTAGACAAGCTAAAAAAAGCTGCTGGGATTTATTTCGTTCTAAACCCTGTCAACCTTGCACTATTGGCCAGGGGGGACAATCGTCTTGTCGTACCAAAGAATACAACTACCGATGAGCAGGTTATTTGCCACCGCTGGCTATTAATAGACACTGACCCCATTAGACCATCGGGCATTTCAGCCACAGATCAAGAGACTCTTCTTGCAACAAACCGCATTAATGAAATTGTAGCATTCCTGCAAGAAAACAGCTTCCCCGAACCTATCAAATGCAATTCAGGCAATGGCAACCATGCAATTTATAAACTGCCGGATATGCATAACAGCCAAGAAATAACTGAACTCAAAAAGCAGGCGCTGCAAGCATTACACCACAAATTCGGCAGCAATGGAGTTGATGTTGACCAAAAGGTTTTTAATTCGGCACGTATTACAAAATTATATGGCACATGGGCACGCAAGGGCGACAACGTGACTGATAGACCCCACAGACAGTCTTTTATTGAACTTGTACAAGAACCCTTGCAGACAGTTAGTCTGGAACAATTAAACTGGTTAGCAAGCCTGGCGCCTAAAAAAGAAGCCCCTGTCCCTGTTCAGCCACGACTACAACCAAACAACAACAGCAAGATGGATGTTCGAGCTTACCTGAGCCATTACGGCATTGAAATAGCCAAGACAAAGCAGCAAGCAGGGGCAACGCTTTATTGTCTAAAACACTGTGTGTTCAACCCTGAGCATGTCGGTAACGAGGCTTCTATTGTTCAGGCGGATGACGGCAAGCTTTGTTACCAGTGTTTCCATAATTCCTGCCAGGGACGAAAATGGAGCGATGCAAGGCAGGCGATCAGTGGCGATGATAGCTTGGCGCAGTTTTGTGCTGACTATGATCCGGAGAGATCGAACGGATACGAACCGGCTGGGGTTACGGATAAACCGGAAAACAAAGAGCCTACCGAGTGGGATAGGGCACGTGAATTATTCCCCAGACTGCCCTTTCCCTGGGAAGTCCTACCTGCTGAAACAACAGAGAGCCTTCAACAATTAGCACGGAGCCATGCTACAAGTCCTTTGGCACTGCCTGGGGCGGCTGTGGCTATATTTGCGAGCGTCCTGGGTTCAACTGTTAAGATTTCACCCAAGAAGGCATGGCGGGAACCGTTTATCTTTTGGGTCACAGACATTCGCCCAAGTGGCAGCGGAAAAACACCTGCAATGCGGGCTTTATGTTCTATGCTTTACAAAGCGCAAACGGTTGCCGACGAAGATTGCAAAAGGCGACTTGAAGAGGAGTTATCAAAGAAAAAGAAGGACCAGCGCCCTGTGCCCAGAGCGAAGAGTTATTTTATTACAGATTTAACACTGGAAGGGTTGCGAGCTGATACAACAGGGCATGGCGGTTCAGTTTGTGTCCTGGATGAGCTGTCAGCATTTATTAGTGGCCAAAACCAGTACAAATCAAAAGGCAGTGATAGGGAATCGTGGATAGCCCTTCACGATGGCAATCCTGCACGTATCGTAAGAGCCAAAGAGTCATACACTATATCCGACCCAAGGATCAG